>JBAVPP010000090.1:0-6717 GCA_049693175.1 Gallionella sp.
GTGCGTGGTAAAAATCACCATGCCTTGTTGTTGCAAATGCTCCGCAATCAATTCTTGTATCAACGCCACCGCCGCGACATCCAGCGCGGTCAGCGGCTCATCCAATACCCATAATTTCGCTTCGCCCACCAGCAAACGCGCCAATGCCACGCGTCGCCGTTGGCCTTGCGACAACACCTTGGTCGGCAATCGTTCACGACCTTTCAAACCCATACGGCGCAGGGCGGTCACAGCTTGTTGCTCACTCAATTCCACGCCCGATAATCCCGCCGCAATGCGCAGATTTTCCAGCGCGCTCAACTCATCTTTAATCGCGTTGTGATGCCCCAGATACAACAAATTGACAAGATATTCCTCATCCAATTCGCGCACATCCGCACCCTGCCATTTAATGACCCCTTCGTCGGGCAACAGAAAGCCGCACAAGGTACGCAACAAGCTGGTCTTACCCTTGCCGTTCTCTCCTTGCACTTGCATGATCTGTCCGGGATGCAGAGCCAAACTCAAACCGGAAAACAAACGATGGTCGCCGCGACTACAGGCAAGATTGCTGACTTCCAGCATCAAAGAATCAACCCAAAATTTAATAGCGGCGGATTATATACGATAGACCGAAAGGAATGCTGCGCAATGCATTACCGCTATACCGGATGAGGTTATAGGGGGATTTTTGCGTAGAGGTTGCGGGTTGACAGTGCGGTGTGGTTCGGCGTGCAAAATATTCGCGAAATTTTCTTGTGAAAATTCACAAAGAAATCGCAACGCCCTCTTCATACTTGCGCGAATCAGATGTAAGTAAACAGCGATAGATTCGACACTTGCGCGAAGGATTTTTGCGCGGCTTGCAGGGCAAGAGTTTGTTGCGCCAGCGTGGTGGCGGCTTGGGTGTAGTTGGTGTCTTGCAGTTGCGAAATAGTTTGCTGATAGTTGACGCTCAAGCTGTCGCCCATGGCTTGGGTCGCGGTGATGAGTTGCAAGTTTGTTCCCACCGTGGCGTTCGCGTTCGACACGTTGCTGATGCCCTGATCCAGATTGCTGATCGCATTCGCCACACTCGCGCTGATCGCCGCAGTCTGCGCGACATTGCCAGCCGTGACAGGCGTACTCAAAACGTTTGCCAAGTCGGCAATATTCTTGAACAAGCTGACGTTGCTGCTGGGCGCGACGGTGAATTGATCGCCATTCGCGGGTGAACCGGTTACGCTGAATTGCATCCCGTCGAAGCCGATGGCTTGTCCGCTGGTGTAGGGCTGACCCGTCATGCCGGCAACGGGTAAACCGGTGGTCGTGTTGGTGACGCTATACGTCGTGACACCCGCCGCGACACTGAACGCGACGCTGTAACTGTTGCCCGTCAACAAAGCCGGATTGGTAACGCTGCCCTGACTTGCGACTCCGCTACCGGTGTTAGTCGCCGCCGCTTGTGTGGCAAAGGTGCCGTTGCCATTTTTCACGCGCATAAAAATATCTGCACCGGATTGCACTGTGCCGATTTGCAGATTGCTGCTGACCTGCGTCAGCTTTTGCCCGTCATCACCAAAATAAGCGTAACCGGCGGCGGTGTTGGCAAAAGGCTGCGTCTTGGACTGAAAGCCCGAAAACAAATAATTTCCCGAACCGTCGGTGCTGTTTGCCAAGCTGACCAATTGCTGTAATTGCGCGTTCAAGTTGGTTGCGATATTTTTTCTGTCGGCATTGGTAAGCGTGCTGCTCGCCGCAGTCACCATCTCGGAACGGACACTTTGCAGGGTGGAGGTCACGCCCTGCAAGGTGCTGTCCATCTGCGTCAGTGTGCTTTGCGCGGCATTGCGATTGGCTGTGTATTGTGTGTTGCTCGCATTCGCCTGCGTCGCGTCCAACACTTGCACGGATGCCGAAGGATCAATGGATGGATTGGTCAGTCTGATGCCGGTCGCGAGCTGCTGTTGAGTCTGCAACAACAACGATTGCTGCTGGTTCATTGCCGTGACATTGGCCTCGTATAACATGCTGGTACTGATACGCATGATGCACCTTCCTATCTTAGAGTCAGCAAGGTATCGAACAAGGTGTTCGCCACCTGGATGGCTTTGCCCGCTGCCTGATACGCGCGCTGATAACGCATCAGGTTCGCCGCTTCCTGATCCAGATTCACACCGGAAACAGATTGTTGGGTCTGCACCAATTGACTCACCATCGTGGTTTGCGCCGTGCTCGATTGCGTCACCGAACTGGTGGTCGTGCCGACTTGCGCGACGATCTGGTCATAAGCACCCTGGAAAGTTGTGGTGCCGCCCGCCAAAGTATTTTGCATCTGCAAGCCCGCCATCAACAAGGCATTGCGGTTATCGCCAGAGCCATTGGTGTTCGGCACAATATTGAACACATCGCCTGTCGCGGGTGTGCCGCTTAGCTGCGCCGTCCAACCGTTGTAGGCGAGTGAGATAGGCGTGCCGGGCGTGTAAGAGATGGGCGCACCGACGGCAGGCACCGCACCGCTTACCGTGTAAGTCGGCAAGGTCGCGGGTGGAACGATGGCATTGAACGTCACCGTGACGGGCGTTTGTAAATTCGCATTCACCGGAATAGACGGCGTTACCGCGCCATTACTGATGACTCCGCTGCCGGTATTGCCCAATGCCGCTTTAGCCAGCATAGGCGCGGCGGCGGCAATTTTGGCCGGATCACTCATCGCCAGTGAAATGCCTTGTGCGGCATTCGCTGTAGGGCGTATCAAAAAGCTGTCGCCCGCTACTGCCGCACCCGATGACAGACTCAATGTCACGCCATCCACCGTCTGTGGCAATCCAGTCAGATTGGTGACATTGTTGTCGGACAAACGTGTTAAGGTATAACTCGTTCCTCCGTTGAACTTCAAGGTGTAATCGCTGGTGGTCAGCGCGCTTGCACTGCTGATGCTCGCCGCAACAACGGCATTACCCGCGTTGCCGCTGGCACCATTCACGATAGGCGCGGGTAGATTAAAAACGTTGCCACCGGGCGCGCCGTTCAAATCCTGCCCCAATTGATTTTGCTGGTTGACACGGGTCGCGATACCGATTGCGACTCGACCCAACGCGTTCTGCGCGGGAATAAGACTCTGATCGCGGAACGCCAACAAACCGCCCAGCGTTCCGCCTTGTATGCTGCTTTGCTGCAAAGGAATGGTGATACCGCTTGCGGTGTAAGCCACATCCAAACGACTGGGATCAGTAGCCGAAGCGACCGCCTTCAAACCATAGGCCTGATTGCCGACAACCAAAGGCTGTCCACTGGCGACCAACACGTTGTAGCTGCCGTCGCTTTGTTTAGTCACGTTCACTTTGATTTGCTGGTTCAATTGGCTAATCAATTGATCGCGCTGATCCAACAAATCATTGGGTGGTTGCCCGTTGCCCGCGCTTTGCGCCAGCGCGATGTTTTGATTCAACACCGCAATCTGCTGCGCATAACTATTCACCGAAGTGACGCTGTTATTGATTTGCGTGTTTACGCTGGTATTCATGCCCGCCATTTGCTGACTGAGCGACTGAAAACTCGCCGTCAATGCTTGTGCATTACTTAACAATGTCTGCCGCGCAGGAACAGAATTCGGCGAATTCGCCACCGCATTAGTCGCATTGAAAAAACCCTGCAAAGCCGGAGATAAACCCGCGTTCGGGTCGGCAAGCACATTGTCGATTTGGGTAATCTGGGTTTGATAGGTGCTAAGCTGGCTGGCTTGTGCCTGCCCTTGCAAAATCTGAGTATTCAAAAAATCATTATAGACACGCTGCACACTCGCGACATTTGTGCCTTGTCCGATATATCCCGAACCGGTGTATTGCGCGATGTTCGCGGTCTGCACAATCTGCTGCATGGAATAACCCGGCGTGTTCGCGTTGGCAATATTGTGCTGCGTGGTCGCCATGCCCGCCTGCGCCGCGTTCAAACCGCTTAATCCGATATTGAAAATACTGCTCATAGTGTGATCCTTGTTTGAGTCCGATACGGCAACTCTCTCCTGTTATCGGCACGACCCAAAAAATCTTTAGGATAAATTTATCTAGCCGGAGATATTCATCTTACCCATGACCTGCACCAACTTTTCCGCATACTTGGGATCGGTCGCATAACCGGATTTTTGCAATGCCTGCGCCATACCCGCCGCGTCACCGCTCTGCTGCAACACTGTGGCATAACGCGGATTGCTGCTTAACATCTGCGCGTAATCCTGGAACGCCTCGGCATAGGAAGAATAGGAGCGGAATTGATCGACTTGCTTATGCGCCACACCATTTTGATATTCGGTGGTCACGACATGGCTCACTTTGCCATTCCATCCGCTGCCAGCTTTGATGCCAAACAGATTGTGGCTATTACTGCCGTCGGCATTGCGTATCTCGCGTTTACCCCAACCGCTTTCCAATGCGGCTTGTCCCAATATCAACTGGGGCGGCAGTCCGCTGGACTGGCTGGCTTGCACGGCATGAGGCAACATCTGACTCACAAAATCCTGCTGAGTTTTTTCGTTGTAGGCGGAGGGCATGGAGGTTGTTGAGGATTTAGGAGTTAGGATTGAGGGGGCATTTATCGATTTGCCACTCACTACTCCCGACTTGCCATCCGCGCTCATCGAGCTACGGCTCAATTGTTTGACCATGATGTCGGCCAAACCTATGCCTTTTTTTGACATGCTCTGAGCCAGTTGTTGATCCAGCATTCCGGTGAACATCTTGGTCTGCTCGTTATCAAACATGCCGCCCTGCGGGGTCGCGTCACGCATACTTTTCATCATCATGTTGAGGAACACCGATTCAAACTGTTGCGCCGCAGCTTTAAGTGCTTTGTCGGGCGACTGTTTGGCTTGCACGCGCAGTTGCGCCAAGGACTGAGTGTCAAGTGCCAGTGTGCCGGAAGTCGTATCCAGTGGCGCGACCATTTAGATGATCTCCAGCTCCGCGTGCAACGCGCCGGAAGATTTCATAGCTTGCAAAATCGCCAGCAAATCCAACGGTGTCGCACCTATCGAATTCAATGCCTTGACCACCTCGCTCAAAGACGCGCCTTTGGGCAATTGTACCAACCCGCCTTTGTCAGATTTGACATCGATGGTGGTCTTGTCGACCTGCGTGGTTGTGCCGCCGGAAAACGCGTTCGGCTGACTCACCGCACTGTCGGTATTGATTACCACGGTCAAATTGCCATGCGCGACGGCGCAAGTATCCAGCGTCACGGCTTGGTTCATCACCACCGAACCGGTGCGCGCATTAAAGGTGACTTTCGCCACGCCTTGTGCGGGATCGACAACCATATTTTCAATTTTAGAAATGAATGCGACGCGCTGATTACCAGAAGGCGCGCGCACCTCAATCACTCTGCCGTCTTGCGCCAAAGCTGTATCTTCACCCAGCTTGGCATTAATGACTTCAACAATGCGTGATGCCGTCGTAAAGTCGCTGGTGTTTAATTCAAGATGAATAAAGTCGCCCTGTCCCAGCTCGGTGGACACCGCGCGTTCCACGGTTGCACCGTTGGGTAAACGCCCCACGCTGAGATGATTCACTTGCACGGATGCCCCACCGGATGATGCACCGACTCCACCGACCAGCACGTTACCCTGCGCCATCGCATAAACCTGACCATCCGCACCTTTCAACGGTGTCATCAACAAGGTGCCGCCGCGCAAACTCTTTGCGTTTCCCATCGCCGATGCGGTCACATCTATGGTTTGTCCGGGCTTGGCAAAAGGCGGCAGGGTCGCGGTCACCATGACCGCCGCGACATTGTTGACTTGCAGATTAGACACTGCACTCGGCGGAATATTGACTCCCATTTGCGCCAGCATACTGATGATACTTTGCACGGTAAAAGGCGTTTGCATGGTTTGGTCGCCTTTGCCATCCAGACCCACCACCAGACCGTAGCCGAGCAACTGGTTGTCACGCACGCCTTGTATGCTCGCAATATCTTTGATGCGATCGGCATTCGCGGCAAAAGGCAGCAACACACAAGACAACAAAATCAAAATAAAATATTTTTTCATCGCCCGACTCCTAGTCAGTAAGGCAGCACGGATTTGAAGAAACGCCCCAAGAAACCCAGCGTCTTCGCATCGTTCACCACTTCGTTCATTTCACCTGCGTTTTTATATTCAATGTGGGCATCGGCAACTTGGTTGGACAAAACCGTGTTGCTGGAAATCGTGACCGGATTGACCACACCGGAGAAACGAATAAATTCGTCGCTTTGATTCAAGGACACTTGTTTTTCCCCGCTGACCAGCAGATTTCCGTTCGCCAATATTTCGACTACCGTAACGGTGATTGTGCCTGTCAAAGACTGACTCTCCGCACCGGTTCCGGTCGTCGCGCTTTTGTTGGCACTGCTGCCGCTCACAGAAAAAGGGTTGAATATAGACACCGCACTTTTGGTGACGCTGGGTGTGCTGGCAGTCGTGCTACTGCTGCTGCCGTTGCCGCCGCTCGATTGGCGGCTGCCCGTGGTTTGTTCCGACAACAAGATGGTGAGCACATCGCCAACATTGCGTGCGCGCTTATCCTCAAACAAGGGGCGTTCGTTAGCTCCCGGATGAAAAATCCCGCCATCTGATATCGGTTTCATAGTGTTAACGACGGGCTTTGCCGTCATCGGTTGATGAATGCTGGTGGGCGGGGTCATCGAACAGCCGCTCGACACCATCAACATCATTGCCACAACCGATTTAGTCCTCAGCGTCATCATGCGCTCCATCACATC
>JBAVPP010000091.1:0-2175 GCA_049693175.1 Gallionella sp.
CGCATGACAGGCATTTCACCCATACAAGAAATCATCGAGGAAATTCGCGCCGGACGCATGGTCGTGTTGATGGATGAAGAAGACCGAGAAAACGAAGGCGATTTGGTATTCGCCGCCGAATTTTCCACGCCGGAAAAAATCAACTTTATGGCGAAGCATGGGCGCGGTCTGATTTGTTTGACGCTCACCGCTGCTCATTGCGAACAACTTGCTTTGCCGCTGATGGTGCGCGAAAACGGTTTGCCATTGGCGACCAATTTCACCTTGTCCATCGAAGCAGCAACGGGTGTCACCACGGGCATTTCGGCGGCGGATAGATCACGCACGGTATTGGCGGCGGCAGCGAAAAATGCACAGCCTGCCGACATCGTGCAACCCGGTCACATCTTCCCTTTGCGCGCACAAAACGGCGGCGTGCTGGTGCGTGCGGGTCACACCGAAGCGGGCTGTGATTTGTCCGAATTGGCGGGCTTAACTCCGGCTTCGGTAATCTGCGAAATTCTCAAAGACGACGGGGAAATGGCGCGTCTGCCGGACTTGATTGAGTTCGCAAAATTGCATGGGCTGAAAATCGGCACGATAGCGGATTTGATTGAGCATCGCAGCCAAAATGAAAAGTTGGTTGAGCGCGTTTCTATGCGCAAAGTGCAGACCGCGTATGGCGAATTCGACTTGGCAACGTATGTCGATAAGACCACGCAGCGCACCCATCTGGCGTTGGTGAAAGGCGAGATACAGCACGAAGCGGAGACCCTGGTGCGCGTGCATGAACCGCTGTCGGTGCTGGATTTTATGGAGCAGAACAGCCACACCGCTTCGACCAGTGTGCATCAGGCATTGCAAAAAATTGCACAAGCAAAATCCGGCGTATTGGTGATGTTGCACCGCAGCGAAACCTCGCAAGATTTGCTGGCGCGCGCCACGCAATCCGCCGCGCAAACCACGCAATGGGATCCGCGCAGTTACGGAATCGGCGCGCAGATTTTGCGCGATTTGAATGTGGGAAAAATGCGCCTGCTCGCCACGCCGCACAAGATGCCCAGCATGGCGGGTTTCGGTTTGGAAGTGGTCGGTTACGCGATACACGAATAGAACGTAAAGAGAATTTTAAGAAGGAATAAAACATGAAAGAAATCGAACAAAATCACAACGGCAAAGGTCTGCGCATCGGCATCGTGCAAAGCCGTTTTAATCCTGAAATTTGCGAAGGATTATTGGGCGCGTGCCGCGAACAATTGGTCAAGCAGGGTGTGGGAGAAAACGACATCACGCTGGCGACCGTGCCCGGCGCGCTGGAAATTCCGTTGGTCTTGTTGCACATGGCGGACAGCGAAAAATTTGACGCGCTAATCGCGCTGGGCGCGGTAGTGCGCGGCGACACTTATCACTTTGAGGTTGTGTCCAACGAATCGGCGCGCGGCGTGGGCGATGTGCAACTGTCCTGCGGCGTACCGATTGCGAATGCGATACTCACCACCGACACCGACGAGCAGGCACTCTCACGTATGCATGTGAAAGGCGCGGAAGCCGCGCTGGTTGCGATTGAAATGGTTAATTTATTAAAGGGCGTGGCATGAGCGAAGCAACAGCTAAAGAAGTAAAAGCTGCGCCGAAAAGTCCGCGTCACCGCGCCCGAGAACTCGCGTTGCAGGGCATATACCAATGGCGTGTGTCGGGCAACGATGCGGCGGATATTGAAAAACAAATGCAGACGGAAAAAAATCTGGGTCGTTACGACAAGCCCATGTTCAGCGGGCTATTGCGCGGCGCGATTGCGCAACACGCCGATGTTGAAGCCCTGCTCGCACCCTGTCTGGACCGCCCCTTGGCCGAACTCAGCCCGGTCGAATTTGCCGTGTTGTTATTGGGCGCATACGAGTTGTCGCAAAAGTTAGAAGTGCCATACAAAGTCGTCATCAACGAAGCCGTTGAACTGGCCAAGACTTTCGGCGGCACTGACGGTCATAAATATGTGAATGGCGTGCTAGACAAGCTCGCGCCCCAAGTTCGCGCGGTGGAGTTTGCGTCGCGAAACAAAGTGTAATTTCCTCACTGCGTGACGCAGCCATGTCCGAATTCGATCTTATCCGCCGTCATTTTACTCGCGCTGCGCCGAATGCCTTGCTGGGGGTGGGTGACGATTGCGCGTTGTTGCGGGTGAGTGCGGGCAAGGTG
>JBAVPP010000092.1:0-2147 GCA_049693175.1 Gallionella sp.
ATCGGCATCGACTTTGACACTTTTGTACCCTCACATTTTGGCTATGGCGTTAAGCAAGATTTGGTCAATTGGCGCGACATGATGGAGCAAGGTCGTGCGCTGGCTCACGCGGCAATCAAGGACATCGGCGGCCCTGGTGCACATGAAAATCAAATGGGTAAATACTTCGACGCGGTGTATTACCCGATGCGTGACAAGTATGGTGAGTGGCACGGTTTCAACGAAATGTTCGTGCTGAATTTGGTGCGCGACATCATAGGCGAAGCGTTGGGCGACTAGGCTAAATTCACCACTCATTTGAAAGGACAGAAATGCTAACACTCACGCAAACACACTATGGTCGCGCGGCAAAAAATCGCATCGCGGCATCCCGACAACACACCTTAGACGGTGCGCGCGCCTTGGTTGAAACTTTTTACTACGCATTCAACCAACGTGACATGGAGGTGTTCCCGCAAGTGTGGGCGAATCACGAATTGATACAACTCAACAACCCGTTGGGTGGCATTTTGCGCGGCTATGAAGCTATCGCCAATCTGTATTGCGGCATATTCACCGGACCTGCCCGCGTGTGGGTGGAGTTGAACGATATTGTCGAATTTCAAAGCGACGATATGGTGGTTTTTGCCGGGCGCGAAACGGGTGAGTTCACCAAAGATGGCAAGACCGTCGCGCTGTCTATACGCACCAGCCGTATCGTGCAATGGATGGGCGCGGAAGTCGGCTGGAAACAAACTCATCATCACGGTTCGATAGATGACGCGCAACGACTCGCCGCATATCAACATGCGGTGCGCGGTTAATGCAATCACTTGCCACACGACTTCGCTATACTTCAAAATCTTACTTGAAATAGCGATTCAAAATATGCAGACACGCGCCCTTATTCTTCCCGGTTATAACGATTCAGACCCCGGTCATTGGCAAAGTTTATGGCAAACCGCACAGCCGAATTTTTCGCGGGTACAACAGCGCGATTGGGATAATCCGGTGTGTGCGGAGTGGGTCGCTAATTTGGAAAAAGCGGTGGCACTAGCGGGCGAAAATGTGGTGCTGGTCGCGCACAGTTTAGGCTGTTTATTGGTGGCGCATTGGGCGGCGCAAACGCAGCTCAAAATAAAAGGCGCGTTGCTGGCTGCGCCACCCGATCCAACGGCGACCGACTTCCCAAAAGAGATTCGCGGATTCGCGCCTTTGCCCATGCAAGCATTGAAGTTTCCCAGCATCATCGTGGCGAGCTCCGACGATCCTTATGGCGATTTGATTTTCGCCCAGTTCTGCGCCGTCGCCTGGCGCAGCCACTTCGTCAATATCGGCGCGGCGGGTCACATCAACACCGCCAGCGGCTTGGGTTCATGGCGGGTAGGATTTGCCTTGTACCAACAACTTGCCGCGTAATTCACTGAAATAGAACACGCACAAATCAGTCATCTTTACGTCATAAATACACCGTATAAGGTGTTGCCATGATGAAAAAAATCTTGTTCGCATGGCTATTGCTCTCGGCTAACTTTGCCTGGTCGGAAACGCCTTACCCCGGCCTGCAAGTAGACGTAAAACGCGACGGTAAGCTATACGCTTTTTCCGCGAGTTTTGATACGTCGTTATCCAAGTGCGCCGCCTACCAATACCTGACCGACTACGATGCCGCAAAAAAATTGCCCGGCGTGGTCGAGTCCACCTCACTCCGGCTATCTGACAACACTGTCAAAGTGGATCGCACCGCCGATGAGCGCGTGCTGTTCTTTCATGTGCGATTGCGCACTGTGATGGAGTACACGGAGAGTCCCATGGACAGTATTTCGTTCACGCAACTATCGGGAGACTCGAAATCTTTTCAGGGTAACTGGCATATTGTTCCCAAACAACAAGGCAGCACCATCAAGTTCCAAGGCTCGTGGGAGCCCGACACTTTGATTCCGCTGTTCGTCATCGATCATTTTGCCAAGAACGATCTGGCAGACCGCTTCAGTGCTGTCGCGAAATTAGCCGAGGCGCGTGTCGGCACAGCCAGTTGCACCGACTGAGGCGAAATCTTCACGGCTGATGCCGGAGCCGCATCTCGATATTCGGATGACATCCAACTAAATTTTCAAGCTCTTCAGACTTTGCAAATTGCGCGTCTTGAAACTGGGTCAGCCTACTTT
>JBAVPP010000093.1:0-3188 GCA_049693175.1 Gallionella sp.
ACGACTGATGCCGATACTGGCGGTGACATGTGCCTGCACACCGCCCAGATCATAAGGCAAGGCGATACGCGCAATAATTTTTTGCGCGACATTCTGCAAATCCTCGAGTACGAAAATGTTGCGCAACAACACCATGAATTCATCGCCGCCCAGACGCGACACGGTATCGCCTTCGCGCACACATTCACGCAAACGCTCCGCCACCGTCTTCAATAATTGGTCGCCCGCCGCATGTCCATAGGTGTCGTTGATTTCTTTGAAACCGTCCAGATCGACAAACAACAGGGAGAATTGCGCCTGATCCCGCTTGGCATGACTGATGGCTTGCTGCACCCGATCATTGAACAACATACGGTTGGGCAAGCCTGTCAGCACATCGTGATACGCCAGGAACTCGATCTTGCGTTCCAATTCTTTTTTCTCCGACACATCTTGCTGCACGCCCAGAAAATGCGTGATTACGCCCTGCTCGTCATAAAGCGGTGTGATGCTTTGGAACACACTGTATGCCGAGCCGTCTTTGCGCCGGTTCAACACATCACCGGACCAGACTTTTCCTTGCAAAATGGTGCGCCACATCTCGTCCCAAAATTGTTTGTCGTGACTGTTCGAGCTAAACATACGAGGCGTGCAGTCCATGATTTCTTGGGACGAATACCCGCTGATGTCGCTCAACGCCTGATTGAACCAGACTATCGTGCCGTCATGCTTGGTGATGAAAATCGCCTGCGTCGCCTTACTCATCGCGGTGTTCAGCAAACGGAACTGCTGGTGTTCCTGCGCGCCCAAAACCGTGATGGCAAGCCGGTTGGCGAACACCGAATATCGCTTCACGCTTGCCAGCGCGAACTCGTTGCGGCGCGACGAGTACATCACCAGCACACCGATGATTTCGTTCCATGCAACCATGGGAACGGCTAGCATACTTTGTATGCCATATGCCTCGGCAACCGCGCGCCACGCGTCCGAATCTGGTGAGTCTATGGTAAATACCACGGGGCGTTTTTCTTTGATCGCCAGCCCCACCGGCCCCGCAGCCAGCGGGTTGTCTTGCCAGTGCAATGTGGTCTTGTGCAAATAATCCACCAAGCCGGAAGCCGCCACCACATTGACGGTTTCATCCTCGCGTTTACCACCCATCCACACCAGCGGAAAACCGAACAGCGTCGCGACGTGTTCGCAGATTTTCTCGACCAGCGGCACGACATCCCAGCCATGCAGCATCAAACCATCTATTTCTTGCAACAGAGAGTCAATCTGAGTTTGCTTATTCATCGCCACGCGTTGCTGCACAGACAACATTTCGCGTTTGACCGATGACACAACACGTTTGGGATTTTGGCTGGAAATAAAATCCTTCGCTCCGGCTTTCATCGCCACCACGATGACTTCTTCATCACCCGCACTGGAATAAACCAGCACGGGAATATCCAGAGATTTTTCCGTCAAGATAGACTGAATTTGCTCAACCAAACGGGGATGCTGCGCGAGTGAATCGACCAGAAAAATATCGAAGTGCGCGGAAAGTTTTTCGGACAGTTGTTGCGGATCATCCAATCGCTCGGCGACGATTTCGTAACCGCCAAGGCGCAAAGTATCAGACAACGTCGCAATCGCGTCTGACGGCAAGCACACAAAAAGGACATGCAATAAGTTAGGCATAGGCGCGATTATGTCACGAGCCGCGCCATACTGCGCTAGATTACATTTTCACTGCAACCCAAGCTGGGACGCTCGCCAATGCCGCCGCCAAGTTCTCCGGTTGCGTGCCGCCTGCCATCGCTATTTCCGGTGCGGCTGTGACACGTTACTGGCGTAGCCAGCCGTTTGCGGAAACAGCCAGCGAAGCCGGACTCACCACACTAGGATTTTGTTGCAATCCAAGCTGGAACGCTTGCCAATGCCACTGCCAAATTTTCTGGTTGCGTGCCGCCTGCCATCGCCATGTCCGGCTTACCGCCGCCTTTGCCGCCGACCTGTTGCGCTACCATGTTGACCAGTTCACCCGCTTTAATTTTTGCAATCAAACCAGAGCTCACGCCCGCCACCAAACTGACTTTTCCATCTTGCACAGAAGCCAACACAATCGCCGAATTTTGCAATTTGTCTTTCATGTTATTCAATGTCTCGCGCAAGGCTAACGCATCCGCGCCTTCCATCTGCGCTGCCAATACTTTCACGCCATTGATGTCCACCGCTTGCTTGAGCAAGTCATCGCCTTGCGAGGCGGCAAGTTTGGACTTCAATCCCGCCAATTCTTTTTCCAAAACTTTGACGCTATCTAACACTTGCAACACGCGCGCCGCGACATTTTGCGGCTGTGCTTTCACCGCCGCTGCGATGCTTTGCAACTGGCTTTGTTGCGCGTTGATAAGTGCCAGTGCGCCTTCGCCTGTCACCGCTTCGACGCGTCGCACACCTGCTGCCACACCGCCTTCGGAAACGATTTTGAACAGGCCAATATCGCCGGTGCGTTTGACGTGCGTACCGCCGCATAATTCTTTCGAGCTGCCAATGGAAAGTACGCGCACCTCGTCGCCATACTTTTCGCCGAACAACATCATCGCGCCAGATTTTTGCGCATCGGCTATCGCCATCACGCTCGCATCGGTCGCCGTATTCGCCAGTATCTCCGCGTTCACGATGGCTTCCACTTTGGCGATGTCGGCATCCGAAATCGCAGCGTTATGCACGAAGTCGAAACGTGTTTTTTCTGCGTCGACTTGCGAACCTTTTTGCTGCACATGATCGCCCAACACCTCGCGCAACGCCTTATGCATCAAGTGCGTCACCGAGTGATTGCGTTCCGTCGCAGCACGCGCCTTGCCATCCACACGCGCATTCACGTTGTCAGAGACGCGCAGTTTGCCGGTCTTAACCACACCGTGATGACCGAACACCGTCGCTTGAATTTTTTGCGTGTCTTCCACCGCGAAAATTGCTTGCGCGCTGCGCAGTTCACCGCTGTCGCCCACCTGACCACCGGACTCGGCATAGAACGGCGTGTTGTCCAACACCACCACACCCGTCTCGCCTTCAGACAATTCCTGCACTGCCACGCCTTCTTTGTACAAAGCTAAAACATTGCCCTGATTCTGCAACGATTCGTAACCGTGGAAAATCGTCGGCACACCGTCGTATTCCAAGTTAGTCGTCATCTTAAATTTGCCCGCTGCGCGCGCCATCTG
>JBAVPP010000094.1:0-17100 GCA_049693175.1 Gallionella sp.
CCAATATTCTGGGATTTTTCAATGCTGTCACGCCGCCTGACCTTGTTCATTCTTGCGCTTCTTACCATTTTGCTTTTGCCTGTCATATTGCTGTGCATCGCGGTTTTGCTGACTTATCCTACGCTACCCTCTTTGGATTCGCTGACCGATTATCATCCAAAAATTCCTTTGCGCGTATACAGTCAAGAGGGCGCATTGCTGGGTGAGTTTGGCGAAGAGCGACGCGCGTTGGTGACCATCAACGAAGTTCCTGACTTGATGAAAAAAGCCATTCTTGCCGCCGAAGATGACCGTTTCTACCAGCACGGCGGTGTGGACTACGCTGGTGTGCTTCGCGCTGCCGTATCAAATTTTACTTCCGGTGGCGCGAAGCAAGGTGCCAGCACGATCACCATGCAGGTGGCACGTAATTTCTTTTTATCCAAGGAAAAAACCATCACCCGTAAATTTAACGAGGTGTTATTAGCGTTCAAGATAGAGCACACTTTGACCAAAGACGAAATCTTGCAACTCTATATCAATCAGATATATTTGGGGCAACGTGCTTACGGTTTTGCCGCCGCCGCGCAAGTTTATTTTGGCAGGCCGCTCAGTCAACTTTCTGTGGCTGAATTCGCCATGCTGGCCGGACTGCCCAAAGCACCCTCATCTTACAATCCGGTCGTCAATCCCAAACGTGCCAAGCTAAGACAGATGTATGTTTTGCGCCGTATGCATGAATTGCATTTCATCAAAGATGCGGATTTTCAACTGGCGCAAACACAACCTTTGAGCACGCATCATATTTCCGAGTCGGACATTCAAGCGGATTATTTGACCGAGATGGTCAGGGGTGTGATGTTCGAAAAGTTTGGTGACGCAACATACACGCAGGGTTTTAAGGTCTACACCACCATACGCCAACAAGACCAAGTTGCCGCTTATCAAGCAGTGCGCAAAGGCGTGCTGGATTACGATCGTCGCCATGGTTATCGCGGCCCAGAGGGATTCGTGGATATACATGAAGAAAATAGCGACGAACGTTTGGATGATGCGCTGCAAGATTATTCGGACAGCGGCAATCTGATTCCCGCGATAGTTACGGGACTGGGCAAGACTATGACGGTTTATGCCAAAGGCAATGAGCGAGTCGAGCTTCAAAGTGATGCGCTGCGCTACGTTGAACGATCCATAAACAGCAAGACTCCGCTCAATCAACGCATCACCGTCGGTTCGGTCATCCGCATTTTGAAAGATGAAAAAGGCGATTGGCAGATTAGTCAATTGCCGCAAGTCGAGTCGGCTTTCGTTTCCGGCAATCCGCAAGACGGCGCAATTTATTCCTTGATAGGTGGTTTCGATTTCAACAAAAACCAGTTCAATCACGTCACGCAAGCCTGGCGACAACCCGGATCGAGTTTCAAACCTTTTATCTATTCCGCTTCGCTGGAAAAAGGTATGACACCCGCGACCGTCATCAATGACGCGCCGCTGGAGTTTGACGCAACACAAACCGGCAGCGAACCTTGGCAACCCAAAAACTATGACGGCAAATTTGAAGGCCCGATGCGTATGCGCCAAGCCTTGATTAAATCCAAGAACATGGTGTCGATACGCATTCTGCAATCCATCACGCCTCAGTATGCGCAAGACTATGTCACCAAATTCGGCTTTGAGGCGGCCAAGCATCCGCCCTATCTCACCATGGCTTTGGGGGCGGGATTGGTTACACCTTTGCAAATGTTGACGGGCTACTCCGTGTTTGCCAATGGCGGTTTCAAAGTCAATCCCTACTTTATTCAGCGCATCGAAGATGCACAGGGCAATATCCTCAGCAAAGCTAACCCTGTCGTTGCGGCGAACAATGCCGAGCAAGTCATCGATACACGCAATGCTTTCACTATGGTGAGCATGATGCAAGATGTGGTCAAACACGGCACGGCGATACGCGCGATGTCATTGGGGCGACAAGATTTGGCGGGCAAGACCGGCACCACCAGCGACTCTATTGACGCGTGGTTCTGCGGCTTTCAACCCACCATCGTGGGTATTTCGTGGATAGGTTTTGATCAACCGCGCAGCTTGGGCGACAAGGAAACTGGCGGCGGCGCGGCGTTGCCGATGTGGATAGGTTACATGGAAAAAGTGCTCAAGGATGTACCGCAAGCGACTTACTCTATGCCGGACGGCATGGTCGCCGCGCGTATCAATGAGTCGGGGCATTTGGATGACACTGCCGCGCGTGTAGAATATTTTTATAAAGAAAATGTGCCATCCGCTCAAGCTGCACCAACTCCCAGTGAGCCCACTCCGACCGATGTGGTCAAGGATCAATTGTTCTAACATGGCTAAAGAATCCGCACGCCGCCGCGATTTGATGCGTGAACAACTCGCGCATCAAGCGGCAAAATTGATGGCCGAAGATGGCATCACCGACCACGCTTACGCCAAGCGCAAAGCCGCGCGACAACTGGGTGCGGAGGACACGCATCACTTGCCCAGCAACGACGAAATCGATACTGCTTTGCGCAGCTTTCGCATGTTGTTTCAGAGCAATTCACATCCGAAAATTTTGAGCGAATTGCGTGAGCAGGCTTTGGCGAATATGCGTTTGCTGGCAGACTTTCATCCGTATCTCACCGGTTCGGTACTGACGGGCACAGCGGGGGAAAATTCCGACATCAACATCATGCTGTTTTCCGATGATGCAAAGGCCGTGTTGTTATTTTTGCTTAAACACAAAATTGATTTTGAAGACGGGGAATGGAAAGTGCGCTTGGGCGGGCACGAAGAGTTCGTGCCGAGCTATACCCTGACGGGCGATTCTGGCACGCTGACCCACGTCATCGTGCTACCCGACAATGCCCGCCACAGCGGTGGCCGCAAGCCAGATACTCATGCCGACATTACAGCGTTGGAAACGATGTTGGCGACTGGCTGACGCTTATTTTTTTAGCCACTTTGCCGCTTCAATCGCGAAGTAAGTCAGGATGCCATCCGCACCGGCACGTTTGAATGCCAGCAAGGATTCCAGCACACAGGCCTCCTCATTCAACCAGCCGTTTTGCGCGGCGGCTTTGAGCATGGCGTATTCGCCGCTGACTTGATAGACGAGGGTCGGAGCTTTGAATTCGTCTTTGACTCGACGCACGATGTCGAGGTATGGCATACCCGGTTTGACCATCACCATGTCCGCGCCTTCTTGCAAATCCAGCCCCACTTCCCACAATGCCTCATCAGAGTTAGCAGGATCCATTTGGTAAGTGTATTTGTTGCCCTTGCCGAGATTGCCGCTAGAGCCAACCGCATCGCGGAACGGGCCATAAAAGCTGGACGCATATTTTGCCGAGTAAGCCATGATGCGGGTGTGTATGCAACCCTTGCGATCCAGTGCGGCACGCACAGCGGCGATGCGACCATCCATCATGTCAGACGGCGCGACCACATCCGCACCCGCCATCGCATGAACTTGCGCCTGTTGTGCCAGCACCGCCACCGTCTCGTCATTCATCACATAGCCGTTGTCGTCTATCAAGCCGTCTTGTCCGTGGCTGGTGTAAGGATCGAGCGCGATATCGGTCATCACGCCGAGATCAGGAAATTCTTTTTTGATTGCGGCCACCACGCGCGGCACAAGTCCGTTAGGGTTGTACGCTTCTTCCGCGCCCAGACTTTTCAACGGCGTGTCGATGACCGGGAAAATCGCTATCATCGGTATGCCCAGCTGCACACATTGCTCGGCATCTTTGAGCAATAAGTCCAAAGTTTTGCGTTGCACCCCGGGCATGGACTTCACGTCTTCGACTTTATTTGTGCCTTCAAGTACAAAGACGGGATAAATAAAATCTGCTGAAGTAAGTATATGCTCTCGCATCAAGTCACGAGAAAAGCCATCTCGGCGCATACGGCGCATACGAGTTTGGGGATATTGACCTAGTGTTTGCATAGCCATCCTAAAAAAGTTGAATTATTTTTGAACTAATTTGAAAACCGTCACTCAGAGACTATGAACGATGAATAATTGTTCCACGTTTCTCCTCCCTGAGCGTGTATCTTAACCCTGTTAAGATTTTTGAGCCCCCGTGATCGGGGGCTTTTTTTATCTGGCGAAAACGATTTATTCTTCCGCGCCCAAATCTTCTTCCGCAGCAAATTCATCTTGCGCCGCAAACCATCCCGCAATCACCGCCTCGGCCTCTTCTATGCCTTGCTTTTTCAAACTGGAAAATAGCTGTACGCTGCAATGCGGAAAATATTCTTTCAGATGCGCTTTCACTTTGTTCAAAGTAATCGTCGCTTGCTGACGGCTGAATTTGTCCGACTTGGTCAGCAAAATATGCACGGGTTTGTTGGTGGGCGCAAACCAGTCCAGCATCGCTTCATCCAATTCGGTCAACGGATGACGTGCATCCATGATGACCACCAAGCCGCACAATTCCTCACGTTTTTGCAAATACTCGCTGAGCAATGCTTCCCAATGTTTTTTGCTTTCCGGCGGCACTTTCGCATAGCCATAACCCGGCAAATCGACCAGATAAGTATTCGGACTCAGCGAAAAAAAATTCAAATGCTGGGTTCGTCCCGGTGTCTTACTCACGTAAGCCAAGCGCACATGATTCGCGAGCGTGTTGATTGCGGAAGATTTACCCGCATTGGAACGCCCGACGAACGCGACTTCTTTACCGCCGTGCATAGGCAGGTCTTTGAAGTGATTGACCGTGGTAAAAAAAGTCGCCAGTGAAAAAAGTCCCATTACTTCCAGCCTGCAAAAATTTTATCGGCTGCCTCGATAGTCGCCGCGATGTCCGCCTCAGTATGCGCGGCGGACACAAAGCCAGCCTCGAATGCTGAAGGCGCGAGATACACACCCGCGTCCAACATGGCATGGAAAAAACGATTGAAGGCTTCTTTGTCGCAGCTCATTACTTCGTCATAACTGGTCGGCAATGTTTTGCTGAAATACAAGCCGAACATGCCGCCCACCGACTGCGCGCAAAACGCGATGCCATGTTTATGCGCCGCAGCAGTCAGCCCTTCGGTGAGTTGTTTGGCGCGTTGCGCGAGATAGTCGTAGAAGCCCGGAGCTTGCACTAATTTCAGCGTGGTCAAACCAGCCGCAACGGCGACCGGATTACCCGACAGCGTGCCCGCTTGATACACCGCACCCAATGGCGCAAGACATTGCATGATGTCGCGACGACCGCCAAATGCTGCCGCCGGCAAGCCGCCGCCCATCACTTTACCCAACGTAACCAAGTCCGGTTTGATGCCGTAATAACCCTGCGCGCCCTGTAAACTGACGCGGAAACCGGTCATCACTTCGTCCAATATCAGCACCGCGCCATGTTTGGTACACAGGCTGCGCAGCGCGTCCAAAAATTCGCGTTTAGGGGTGACAAGATTCATGTTGCCCGCCACCGGCTCAACAATCACCGCAGCGATTTCATTGCCCATTTCAGCGAAACATTTTTCCAATCCTGCGGCATCGTTGTACGCCAGCACGGTAGTCAGCGCGGCGATTTCGGCAGGCACACCGGATGAACTGGGCTGACCAAACGTCAGCGCGCCCGAACCGGCTTTAACCAACAGACCATCGGAATGGCCGTGGTAGCAACCTTCAAATTTTACTATGCGCGAACGGCTGGTAAAGCCGCGCGCCAAGCGAATTGCAGTCATAGTCGCTTCCGTGCCGGAGCTGACTAATCTCACCATTTCCAAACTTGGCAACAGCTTGCACAATAGCTCCGCCATTTCCAATTCGCTCGCCGTTGGCGCGCCAAAACCCAAGCCTTGCGCGGCGGCATCTTGCACCGCTTTCACCACTTCTGGATGGCAATGCCCGACTATCATCGGCCCCCATGAACCCACATAATCGGTATATTTTTTGTCGTCCACATCCCACACATACGCGCCTAGTCCGCGCTGAAAAAATAACGGTGTGCCGCCCACCGAACGGAACGCGCGCACCGGCGAATTCACGCCGCCGGGTATAAGTTTTTGTGAGTCTGCAAAAAGTTGTTGGTTATGTGTCGTCATGTTGATGTGTTCCACTTAAAAATTATTTGTTTACTTCAGTTCCGAGAACTGGCGCGCAGTTTGTTCTATATCGTGCGCTGAAAATACCGCCGAAATCACCGCCAATGCATCCGCGCCTGCCGCCAATAATCGCGCGCCATTTTCTAAGGTGATGCCGCCTATCGCCACAATCGGCAAAGCAATTTCGCGCCGCGCTTGTTGCAATAATTCCACGCTGGCAACCACCGCTTCGGGTTTGACGCTGGAAGCGAAAAACGCGCCGAACGCCACATAATCCGCGCCATCTTTTGCTGCTTGCCGCGCCAGCTCCAAGCGATTATAACAAGACACGCCTATCAATTTATTCACGCCCAACAACTTGCGTGCCGCCGCAACACTGCCGTCCTCACCGCCCAAATGGACACCGTTCGCGTCCACTTGTTGCGCTAATTGCACGTCATCGTTGACGATGAATATCGTGCCAAACTCGCTCGTCAATTCGCGCAATTTTGCCGCTTGAATCAAACGCAATTTTGCGTCGGCGAGTTTGTTGCGATACTGCAAAATTCGTGCACCGCCTTGCAACGTCGGACGCGCCTTGCGCAACAACGCTGCCGTATCTAACTCATCTGGCGTGATCGCATATAGGCCTTTAATTTCAGTTGATGAGTGGCGGATTTTGTTCGTCCTCATCTTCGCCGCGCGCCCAAAATAGCCTGTCGGGAATGTGTTGCCCCATGCCCGGACGGAAGCCCGCTTTAAGCGCTTGCCACGTGTATTCTTGCGCTTCTTTGACCGCGTCCGGCACATCCACATCCTGCGCCAGCAACGCCGCGATAGCGGATGCCAGCGTGCAGCCTGAACCGTGATAAATGCCGGGCAAGCGTTCCCAACTGTCGCTGCGCACCACACCGCTTTCGTTATACAAAGTGTTGGTGACTTTTGCGGTCTGTTCGTGCGTGCCGGTAATTAGCACGTATTCGCAGCCCATTGCGAGTATGCGTTTGGCGCACTCTGCCAGCGACGGATCATCGTTCTCGTCATCTTCATTTATCGCTAGCCGGCGCGCTTCTATACTGTTCGGCGTGATGATGGTGGTTTGCGGAATCAAAAGTTCGCGCATCGCATCCAGCATGTCGTCATCGACCAATTCATCACCGCGCCCGGAGGCTAAAACCGGATCGAGCACCAGCGGCACGTCGGGATAATCCGCCAATACTTCGGCGATGGCGGGAATATTTTCCACGCTACCCAACAAGCCGATTTTGAACGCCGCGACCGGCACGTCCTCCAACATGGCACGCGCCTGATCGACCACCCAATCATCATCCATTGCCAACACATCATCCACGCCGCTGGTATCTTGCACCGTGATAGCGGTGACCACCGACAGCGGATGACACCCCATGCTGGCGATGGTCAAAATATCGGCTTGCATACCCGCACCGCCGCTGGGGTCGGTGGCGGCAAAAGTCATTACTAAAGGGAAGGATTCGGACATAGTGGATAGTGATAAAATGCGCGGCTAATTTTCCATTTTACCCTATATGACCACGATTACCGAATACAAAACCTATATGTGCCTGATTTGCGGCTGGATCTACGACGAGGAAAAAGGTGCGCCCGAAGAAGGCATCGCGCCAGGCACACGTTGGGAAGATGTGCCTATGAACTGGTCCTGCCCCGAATGCGAAGCGCGCAAAGATGATTTTGAAATGGTGCAAATCTGATGCGTATTTTGCACACCATGTTGCGCGTCGTCGATTTGGAAAAATCGCTGGCGTTTTACACCGAAATTCTCGGCATGAAATTACTGCGCCGCAACGATTATCCCGATGGAAAATTCACGCTCGCTTTTGTCGGATACGGCAGCGAAACCGACGGTGCGGTCATCGAACTCACCCACAATTGGGGCGTGGAAAAATACGAACTCGGCAATGCCTTTGGTCATATCGCGATTGAAGTTCCCGACGCTTATGCCGCCTGTGCGGAAATCAAACAACGCGGCGGCAAAGTGGTGCGCGAAGCCGGCGCGATGAAACACGGCAACACCGTGATTGCGTTTGTCGAAGATCCGGATGGGTACAAGATTGAGTTGATACAAAAAAGTTAGTGCGTAACTAAACTTTCTTACAACCCACAACTATCGTTCTGCCCAGCAAAATTTCCAAGCTGTTCATTTGTAAAACATAGCTCTCATTGTGTTCGTCAACGGTTTTATATTTATTCTTTTCTTTACGCATAACAAGCTTCGAGAAAATTCGAATGGGCAGCCAAAGCAGTACCAGCCACGCCTTTGACGTTCCTTGCTTATTGTCTATTGTGACTTCAATATTCTCGAATCCCGCGTCCAATAGAGCGTGTGACAAGAAAAAATATGAAACAGGGTTGATGTGCCCGCCTGTTGTGTGTAGCGCACTTTCGCTTACATGCAATGGACCAAAAAGATTGTAAAAACCGAATATCAAAAAGCGGATTCGTGATTTGAGATTGAGAATATTCGGCGTGGTTAAAACCAAAGTTCCACCTGATTTTAAGACGCGAAAAATATCTCGCAACGTTTTCCTGTAATGCTCAAGATGCTCGATGACCTCGGTACATGTAACCAAGTCAAACGATTGATCCGAAAACGGCAAATTATCATTACTCAAGTCAGCAATGCTGACCCTAACATCAGTAAGTTTCATTAGGCTATCTGTGTAATCACAAGCCGAAGAGTGAATATCAAACTGACTTCGCATCCGCGAAATTAGTTCTCCATGCCCCGCTCCAATATCTAAATGCTCACAAGGAAATTTCGAGTGAAGTTTGGAAATCATACCGATTGTTGCTTCGTGAATTGTTGATGTACTGAGCCCCATGATTGAGTAATCACTTTAAGTTTCGATGGGTGCGAAGTTTATCGCACACCAAGCTCAAAGTGTTTTAGTTTTAGAAGGTGCAGTCGGAAAGACTTCCGAGATGCAAAGACAGACTCAAAGGCTCAGTGTGCAAGAATTATTTGCTGCAAACATGCGCCGCATTCGCTTAGAAAAGAAGCTGATTCAGGAGAATGTTGCTGAGGCTGCGGAACTGCATCCCAATTACATTAGTTCGGTTGAATGTGGAACGGAATATTGCTCGCTCTATGTGGTCGCATGACTGAGTTGGTTGCTGACACGCACCAAAAAGAAAAGAAGAAACTTCGATAATATTGTTTATCCCCGCATTGTTTTGTGATTTTGACTTTCAATCACCCTATGTCTCGCCGCAGTAATTCGCCACGCGAATAAAATCCGCGACACTTAAATTTTCCGCACGTAATTGCGGGTCGATATTCAGCGCGAGGAAATCTGTTTCCTGCAAATAACTGCGTAAAGTATTGCGCAACGTTTTGCGCCGTTGACCGAACGCGGTGGCGACGACGGCGGAAAATAATTTTTCATCGCGCACTAAAATTTGTTCGGCTGGCAGCGGAATCATGCGCACGATGGCGGAGTCAACTTTGGGCGCGGGGCGGAAAGATTCCGGCGGCACATCCAATAATTTTCCCATCGCAAAACGATATTGCAACATCACCGACAGCCTGCCATAAGCAGGCGTGGAATGGTCGGCGACCATGCGCTCCACCACTTCGTTTTGCAGCATGAAATGCATGTCGGTGACGCGCTCGGTGTAAGCCGCGAAATGAAATAGCAACGGCGTGGAAATGTTGTACGGCAAATTGCCGACGATGCGCAGCGGCATATCCAGCGTGGAAAAATCAAACTCCAGCGCGTCACCTTCGTGTACCACCAGCTTGGTTTTTTCTTGGTCTTGCGGATAGTCATTATGCAAGCGCGCGATAATGTCGCGGTCGATTTCGACGACGTGCAGCCGATTTAATTGCTTGAGCAACGGACGGGTCAGCGCGCCCAAACCCGGACCGATTTCCACCATATTGTCGGCAGCTTCTGGGCGGATGCACGACACGATGTCGGCAATGATATTTTGATCGACCAAAAAATTCTGACCAAAACATTTCTTAGCTTTATGCGCGCTCATTTATTCCCATTTCTTGCGCAATTTTAATCGCCTCTAACAGACTACCAACATCGGCTTTACCACTGCCAGCCAAGTCCAATGCTGTGCCGTGATCGACCGAGGTGCGGATAATGGGCAAGCCCAGCGTGACATTCACGCCCTGCCCGAAACTGGCGTGTTTTAACACGGGTAAACCTTGATCGTGATACATGCTCAACACCGCGTCGCAGTTCGCCAAATTGTGCGGGGTGAACAGCGTGTCGGCGGGCATGGGCGCGCCGACGTTCATACCCTCGGCGCGCAATTTATTCAGCACCGGTATCATCACCTCGATTTCTTCGCGCCCCAGATAACCGCCTTCGCCGGCGTGGGGATTCAGTCCGGCAACCAAGATGCGCGGTTGTTGGATGCCGAAGCGTCGTTGCAAATCACGCTGCAAAATACGCAGCACATTTTCCAGCAGCGGTGCGGTAATCGCATCGGCAACCTCGCGCAATGCCAGATGCGTGGTCGCCAGCGCGACGCGCATACCGCCGCCAACCAGCATCATCACCACCAGCGGCGTGTCGGTTTCTTCGGCTAAAAATTCGGTGTGTCCGGTAAAAGAAATTCCCGCATCGTTGATAATCGCCTTGTGCACTGGCGCGGTGACCATGCCGGAAAACTCGCCTAGCAAACAGCCTTGCAGCGCGCGGTTGAGTGTTTGCAAAACATAACGACTGTTTGCTGCATTCAACACGCCAGCGATAACGGGAACTGCGACAGGAACATGCAACACGGTCAGCGCGTTGGCTTGCGTGACGACAGGTTCACCCAAAATGTAATCTTGGATGCGCATCACCGCGCCTAATTGCGCGGCGCGTTGTTGCAATAAATATTTATCCGCAACTATGACCAGCGGCGGCAAATCCGTGTGGGTCGCCAGCTGCACACATAAATCCGCGCCTATGCCGGCAGGTTCACCCGCCGTGATGACTAATGGCGAGCGCGACACGGTTTAATTTTTTGCATCGTTGTGATATTCAACAAAAGCCCGGTCGCGCAATTGACGCAACCAATCCTGATATTGCTCGTCCGATTTGAGCATACCGATGGCCAAGCGCGCCTGCTGGCGTTTTTGTTGTTCGCTGACATCGGTGTTGCGACGTTCTAAAACTTGAATCAAATGCCAGCCGAATTGCGACTGCACCACACCCATTTGCTTGGGCTGCAATTTATTCATCTAGTCCTCAAATTCTTTCACGGTTTGCCCCGGTGACAGCCAATCCAGATCGCCACCCTGTTGCGCGCTGCCGTCTTCCGAATATCGTTTGGCTTGATCGGCAAAATCCGCACCGTTATCGATGCGCTGCTTGATTTCCATAATACGTTTTTTGGCATCGGCATCCGACACGATCTCGCTGGTCTTAATCAAGATATGCCGCGCGTGGGTTTGGGTGATAACCACGGGCGAATTGCCGCTACGCTTTTCTATTAATTTCAAAATATGAAAACCGCTGGGACTGCGTATCACCGCCGTGTTTTGTCCGGGCTGAAGTTTGCGCAGCACGTCCAAGAAGGCAGGTGGCAGACGGTCTGCGGCACGCCATCCCAAATCACCGCCTTTCAGGGCATCGTTCGCGTCCGAAATGCCCGCTGCGACCTGCGCGAAGTCAGCACCCGACTGCAATTGTTTGTAGGCTTGCTCTGCGCGAGTACGGCTGGCTTGTATTTTGTCGGCACTGGCTTGTTCGGGAACAACCACCAGAATATGCGCGAGATGGAACTCTTCGGTTGCATCACCCATCTTGGCTTTGTTGGCTAAATAGCTATCGACCTCACTGTCGCTAATGACCAATTTGCTTTCGACTTCGCGTTCACGCAAGCGGGTAAAAATCATTTCATTGCGCACTTCTTCGCGATATTTCGCATACTCGATACCTTCGCTTTCCAGACGCGCGCGGAACTCCACGACGGAGGCGAATTTGTTTTGTTCGGCGATGCGTTTGATCGCCAAATCGAGTTGCGTATCATCCACGCGCACACCGGATTCTTTGGCGAATTGAAGTTGTACCAGATCGTTAATCATGCGTTCCAACATCTGCTTTTCCAGCACATCGGCAGCCGGCAGAGGTGTGCCTTGCTTTTGCAGCTGGCTGACTGTCATACGAATTTTTTCATCCAATTCGCGGCGGGTAATCACATCATCATTCACCACGGCCAAAACCGAATCAATCAGAATGGATTGTTGCGCATCCGTTTTTCCGGGCAAGACAGGCGCGTCATTGGCTTGCGCGGCATATACACTAGGCAACAGCAGCAAACTAATGCATAGCAGGACGTAATTTGTTCGCATCGTTTTCTTTCAGAATTAAGGATTGCCCATCGCGTTAGGATAGGCAGGATTGATATTCGTTTTGGTATAGCCCGGCACTTCTTGTTTGAGTGATGAGAAGAATGAGTCGCCTGCCTGCATAAAATTATTCAGATCCAATTGCACATAAAGTCCGGTAACCGATTGTTGGACGGCGGGATTGTAATGCTGTATCACTACTCTTGCCGTCCAGCAGTCTTCATTATACTCAACGCCTGCTATCGAATCTAAAATACGCTTGTCCGGGAAAGAGTAATTGATTTTTGCGACGGTGTCCCAATGCCGGGATATGGGCCATTGTCCTGACATATCAACTTGCTGCGAGACAAAACGCTGATATTGATAACCGAAGTTAAATGTCTTGCCCGGCTCCGGGCGGTAGCGGGCAATCCAGCTGTATTGCTGGGTTTTGGACTGGTTGGGGTCAAAGTCTACCAAGCTATCAAAGTACAATTTTTTACTCACGCCACCGCCCACCGCCAGCAATATGTCAGACTTGCCGGTACTGCCGACAGGCGTAACCAGATTCACTTGCGGCGTGGTAAAACTGAAACGCTCACCCAAGGTCACCCGCAATCTTTCCGCACCATTATTTTCCGCAAGTAATCGGGTGGTGGTCGCCAAGGTGACTTGGTTTGCATCGCCTATACGGTCATTGCCGACAAAACGATTTTCGGTAAACATTTGCACCATATTGAAATCCGCCAGCGCGGAATCAAAGTTAGGCAACATATCCTGATTGCGATACGGCACGTAAACGTAATAGGCGCGTGGTTCCAGAGTTTGGATATAGTCGCCGCCAAACAGATTGGTATCACGCTCAAACGACATACCGCTATCCAGACTAAACAAGGGTAAATTACGCGAGACATTGGGCAAGGGAGTCGTACTGGTCAGCCCGCTATTAGCCAAGCCCACGGCATTATTATTCGCACCCATCATGTATTGCGTGCTGCTCAATGTCAGCTTGGGGGTAACGTAATAAGCGGGCTCGCTCACCAAGGGGTAACTGATACTGGGATTGAGCACCAGACGTTTACCGTTCACCATAGTGGGGTGGCTGAATTCAGTATAGTCGCCGGTGAAAGCCAAACTCGCATCGGCAATGTTTCGGGTTGTGGTCGTGGTTAATTGCGGCATGCGCGCATAAGGCGCAACGATAGGCGCGTTGGGATCTTGCAAGGTTTGGAAACGCTGCACTTGCACCAGGCTATTCCAGCCGTCCGCATTCATACGGAATCCGCCTTGTTGCATCAATTCCACTTGTGCGGCAATGTTGGCAGCCGATACCACAGAGTTCATGCCTGCGGTGGAAGTCATGCCCACCGTGGACAAATCACGATAATAGGCATCATCCAACACGCGGTTGTAATCCACAAAACCGGTCACGCCGTTTGCGATAACCTGGTTGTGTTTAACCATAAAATGCTCGCGATTGGTGTTGGTGATACGGTCGCCGGGCAAGATGTCTGCTTGAACCATGCCGCTGTATCCGGTGTTCAGATAGCGAAACTCATTATTGAATTGCACGCCGCGTTTGAACATAAGACGCGGTGCCAAGGTGGCATCCATATTGGGCGCGATATTCCAATAATAGGGCAGGGTAAAATCCAAACCGTTGTTACTGGTACTGGCATACGTCGGCGACAGAAAACCGGATTTGCGATGGTCATTGAGCGGGAAGTCCATCCAGGGCGCGTACACAAAAGGCACA
This sequence comes from Gallionella sp., assembly GCA_049693175.1. Lineage (GTDB taxonomy): Bacteria > Pseudomonadota > Gammaproteobacteria > Burkholderiales > Gallionellaceae > Gallionella. The sequence goes on from JBAVPP010000094.1 coordinate 14,064, forward strand.
CCTTTGAATTCCACCGTCGCGCCGCGTGCGGTACCCAATTCATTGACACGATCCAGCTCCAAGGTATTCATTCGCAAATACCAATCGTCATTCCCCGCCGGGCAGGTCGTGTAGGTGGCATTATTCAAGTTGTAATGCCGTCTGTCGATGATGTCCATGGTCACCGCCGTGGCACGCGCATTATTTTCCTCGAACTGGAATTCGGGCTGTTCCATTTTGCCGTGCTCGGTATCCATGTTCATGTGCAAATGCGGACCGCTCATCTTGTCGCCCTGTTGCTCCAACATCACATTGCCTTGCGCATCGACTTCGCGATTGTCCGGTGTGTAAATCAAGCGATCGGCACTTATGGTTTTGCCGTCTTGGCGCAAAACAGCATCGCCTGTCGCTTCGATTTGCTGATTCTTTTGCCCGACCAACCTATCCGCATCCAGCTCGGCGGGCATTTCGCCCTGCGTAGCCGGCACAGCGGACGCGACCGTGGCTGCACAAGCATTATGCACAACGCAGCACAACATCGAAATGATTAGGAATAGAACACGAAACCGCATAACGCGCAGCAAATAGTAAGGTGGTAAACTTTCGCAAGTTTACCATTAAGCATCACTGAGAATCCCACTATGCAACGTCAGCAACAACTTAGCATTTGGCTGCAAAGCCTCTACCCGAACCAAACCTTCACGCTTGCCCCGGCTTCTGCCGACGCGAGTTTTCGCCGTTATTTCCGCGCCACCTTTGCGGATGGTGCAAGCAAAATCATCATGGACGCGCCGCCCGAACACGAGGACTGCCTTCCTTTTTTGCATGTCGGCAAATTGTTTGAAGATGCCGGCACGCATGTGCCGCACGTTTATGCGCAAGACTTGGCACAGGGATTTTTATTGCTGTCCGATTTGGGCAACACCACCTATTTGCAAGCACTCAATGCTGGCAATGCCGCGCAACTTTACGGCGCGGCGACCGATGCGCTAATCCAAATACAACTCGCGTCACGCCCCGATGAGTTGCCGCCTTACGATGAGGCATTGCTACGCCGCGAACTGAATTTATTTCCCGACTGGTATATCGCCAAACATCTGGGCGTGACGCTGAGCGAAAAGCAACAAGCCAAATTGGAAGAAGTTTTCGCGCGCATCGTAAAAAATAATCTGGCACAACCGAATGTGTATGTGCATAGAGATTTTCATTCGCGGAACTTAATGGTCACCGAGCCGAATCCCGGCGTGATTGATTTTCAAGACGCGGTGTACGGCCCGATTACTTACGATCTCGCCTCGCTATTCAAAGACGCTTACATCCGCTGGGAAGAGTACGAGATTATGGATTGGCTGATTAAATATTGGGAAAAAGCGCGCAAAGCAGGGCTGCCCGTGCGCGCCGACTTTGGCGAGTTTTACCGCGACTACGAAATGATGGGCGCGCAACGCCATCTCAAAGTGCTGGGCATATTCGCGCGCTTGTATCACCGCGATGGCAAAGATGGCTATTTGAAAGACATGCCGCTGGTGATGGATTATTTGCGCCGTGCTTGTGTGCGCTACATCGACCTCAAACCGCTGCTGAACATTTTGGACGAGTTGGAGTTAAGTAAAAAATGATGCTACGCATTTCCCTCACCGCAATCCTCTCCCGCAAGCGGGCGAGGAGGCAAACGAGAAAGGCAATAATTTTATGCGTGCGATGATACTGGCGGCGGGTCGCGGTGAGCGTATGAGACCGCTCACCGATCACACACCCAAACCCTTGCTGCAAGCGGGCGGCAAGCCGCTTATCGTGTGGCACATCGAACGGCTGGTGCACGCTGGCATCACCGAACTGGTCATCAATCACGCGCATCTCGGCGCGCAAATCGAACAAGCGTTGGGCGATGGAAAAAAATTCGGCGCGACCATCCAATATTCGGATGAGGGTACGGCTTTGGAAACGGCGGGCGGCATTGCTTACGCATTGCATTTACTCGGTGACGCGCCTTTCGCAGTAGTCAACGGCGACATTTTTTGCGACTACGATTTTGCGCAACTCTCCGCGCACGCTGCGCAAATGCAGCGCAATCAAGACCTCGCGCATTTGGTGCTAGTGAACAATCCGCCGCAACATCCGAATGGGGATTTTGCTCTGCACGAAAGTCGCATTCTTCCTGAAACCCAAATCCCCAATCCCAAATCCTGCCTTTTGACTTTTTCCGGTATCGGCGTTTATCACCCATCGCTTTTTTCCGGCATGACACGCGGAGCTAAAGCTCCGCTCGCACCGCTATTACGCGAACAAATCGCGCTGGGAAAAGTCAGTGGCGAACATCATCAGGGCGTGTGGGTCGATGTCGGCACGCCTCAACGTTTGCACGAACTGGATGCACAATTACGCCATGAATAATTTTGACCCCAACATTTTTTCGCGCCGTCGCGCCGCACTGCAAAGCAAGATGCAACACGGCATCGCCGTCATTTTTGCCGCGCCCGAAGCGGTACGCAACGGTGATGCGCACTATGCTTACCGGCACGACAGCAACTTTTTTTATCTGACCGGATTTGGCGAACCGGAAGCCGTGCTGGTGCTGATTGCTGGCGATAAACCGCAAAGCATTTTGTTCTGCCGCGAGAAAAATTTGGAACGCGAAATCTGGGACGGGCACCGCCACGGCCCGGATGCCGCGTGCGCAAATTTTGCTTTCGATGCCGCATATCCTATCGCGCAACTCGACGAAAAACTGACCGAACTGATGGCAAATCAGCCCGCGTTGTTTTATCCGCTGGGGGCGAATTCCAATGTTGATCAACGCATCATTAAATTACGCGCTGCCGTGCAGGAAAAATCGCGTTCTGGCATACGCGCGCCCGACGTGATTCACGATGTAAGCAAGCTGCTTAACGAGCTGCGTTTGTTCAAAGACCAGCATGAGCTGGGCATCATGCGCCGCGCTGCCGCCATCTCTTGCGGCGCGCATCAACGCGCCATGCAATTCACTCGCGCGGGACAATTTGAATATCAAGTTGAAGCGGAGTTGCTGCACGAATTTTGCCGCCACGGCGCGCGCGAT
>JBAVPP010000095.1:0-11671 GCA_049693175.1 Gallionella sp.
CGTCATGGCGTTTTCAAAGGCGTTAAAACTGGCGATGCTGCGCGGCAAAACCGTCGCGTCATCTTGTTCGTAATAACGTTTACATAACTCAACGATGGTACGTCCGGCGCGCAAAAATAATTGCTTACGTTCAGCGTGTGTGGCAACCAGCGAACCGTTGCCCGGCAAGGATAAACCCAACGCTTCAGTTAGACAGTTCATCGAATTCGCGGTGAACATGCCGGAACACGAACCGCAAGTCGGACACGCCGAACGCTCAATCGCATCGCTTTCTGCGTCGCTGACTTTATCGTCCGCGCCCGCCACCATCGCATCGACTAAATCCAAGCCCTTTGTCTTGCCACCCCATGTCACCTTGCCCGCTTCCATCGGACCGCCGGACACAAACACTACCGGAATATTTAAGCGCATCGCCGCCATCAACATGCCCGGTGTGATCTTGTCGCAATTGGAAATGCACACCAGCGCGTCGGCACAATGTGCGTTCACCATGTACTCCACACTGTCGGCAATCAGATCGCGCGACGGCAGCGAATACAACATGCCGCTGTGCCCCATTGCAATGCCGTCATCGACCGCGATGGTGTTGAACTCCTTGGCGATGCCGCCCGCTTTTTCAATCTCACGCGCCACCAGTTGTCCCATGTCTTTCAAATGTACGTGACCGGGGACGAACTGCGTAAACGAATTGGCGATGGCAATAATAGGCTTACCGAAATCGCCTTCTTTCATGCCGGTGGCGCGCCACAAAGCACGCGCCCCAGCCATGTTGCGACCATGAGTAGAAGTTTTTGAACGGTAGTCAGGCATGATGTTTTCTCGAAAGTGAAGCGCGGGTCGCGCGAATACGGGATAATTTAGCGTTCAATTCTAACCGATTCTTTTATGCTCGTTCATCCTCAATTCGACCCTGTCGCTATTCATCTCGGTTCATTCGGTATTCACTGGTACGGGCTAATGTATCTGGCGGGTTTTATGGCCTTCATCTGGTTGGGACGCAAGCGCATTGTGATGTTGCAGCATGCGCAACTCACGCCTAAGTTGCTTGATGATTTATTGTTCTATGGTGTGCTGGGTGTGATTATCGGCGGACGATTGGGCGAGGTGTTGTTCTACAACCCCGGCTATTATTTTTCGCATCCGCTGAAAATTCCCGCGGTGTGGGAAGGCGGCATGTCTTTCCACGGTGGGTTCTTGGGCGTGTTGGTGGCGATGGCATTTTTCGCACGCCAACAAAAAATGCGCTGGCTGGCATTGATGGATTTTATCGCGCCGCTCGTGCCACCCGGTTTGGCGTTCGGTCGCTTGGGTAATTTTATTAACGGCGAATTATGGGGGCGACCCACAGATGGATGGTGGGGCATGGTGTTTCCCAACGTCGATAATATTCCGCGTCATCCATCGCAGTTGTATGAGTTTGCGCTGGAAGGCGTACTGTTGTTTTTGTTGTTATGGATATACGGACGCAAGCCTCGTCCGGTCGGTTCGGTGTCAGGTTTGTTTTTGATCGGCTACGGCAGTTTCCGTTTTATCGGTGAGTTCGCGCGCAATCCTGATGACGGAATTTTCGGTCTGATGACCTTCGGTGTCAGCATGGGGCAATGGCTGAGTGTGCCTATGGTTATCGCCGGAATCGCGATGATGATTTGGAGCCAACGGCGCGCGCAAACAGTGTAATGTCTTGACACTCGCGGCTGGCATCCCCGATACTCAAAAAATATCATACGACCAAAGTAATCCTTGGACGACTTTTCGCTGTTGACGCTGTTCGGTTTCTTGTTGCTATTGCTGGTGCTAAGCGGTTTTTTTTCCGCTTCCGAAACCAGCATGATGGCGATTAATCGGCATCGCCTTAATCATCTGGTGCGCAAAGGCAACAAGAGTGCCAAGCTGACCGCACGTTTGCTAGGCAAGGTGGATCAGTTACTGGGTTCGATCTTGTTGGGCAATACCTTGCTGAATGTTGCCGCCGCAACGCTCACCGAAATCATCATCTTGCGCGTGTTCGGGCGGAACGAGTTGGCGATGTTGCTGGGTACGTTGGCCATTGCTTTTGTGATTCTGGTATTCAGCGAAATCATGCCCAAAATTATCGCGGCATCGCAGCCGGAACGTATCGCGCTGCCGTCTAGTTATTTGCTTGCGCCACTGGTAAAACTTTTTCATCCGGTTGTTTCTATTGCCACCGCCATCGTGCGCGGCCTACTTTGGATAGTTGGAATAAAAATCCAGAACGATCAAAGCAAGCACAAAATGACGCTGGAGGAATTGCGCGGACTGGTGTTGGATGCCGAGCATTTTCTGCCGCGCAAACATCAAAAGATGTTGTTGAATTTGGTGGATTTGGAACGCATCACGGTGAATGACGTGATGGTCGCGCGTAACCAGATTGAGGCTTTAGATTTGAGCGCGGATAGTAATCATTTGCGCCAGCAAATTATTACCTGTCACCACACTTTATTGCCGGTGTACGAAAATACGCCGGGTAATATTGTTGGTATTTTGCATGTCAAGCGCGCCTTGTCATTGTTGCAGGAAAGTCGCTTTGATTTGCAGGAACTGAAAAACGTGCTGAATGATCCGTACTTCATTCCTTCGTTCACGCCATTGCTTAAACAGTTACAACAATTTCAGGAACGCCACACCCGCTTAGGCTTGATTGTGGACGAATATGGTGAGTTACTGGGGTTGGTGACGCTGGAAAATATACTGGAAGAAATCGTGGGCGAATTCACCACGCAATCACCGGCGCATACTGGAAAATTTTTGCGCCACGAAGACGGCAGTTTTTTGCTGGAAGGCAGCAGTAGTTTGCGCGAGTTGAATCGCAAGATGGGCTTGCATTTTCCGTTGGACGGCGCAAAAACCCTGAACGGCTTGATTTTGGAGCATTTGCAGGACATTCCCGAGGCCGGAACAAGTGTGAAAATCGCAGGTTGTCCTATGGAAATCATTCAAACCCAAGATCGCGTCGTAAAAGTGGTGCGCCTGTTTCCCACGCAAGTGCGCAAGTCGCAATAGTCACAGTTTGGCAGGCGCACAAGTCGGACGCATTGCAAGAAGTGAATCGCATCAAATATATATTGGGCTATCTGACTACTTTACTTTAGTCATAAAGCTCGGCATGATGTCCGCTAAGAAACAACTGTGGAACACGGAGACGCTATGGCTGTCGCACAAGGAATGCAAAAACCTAAAGAATATTCCTACCTGTGGGAAGGTAAGGATAAGACTGGAAAAATCATCAAGGGAGAGATGCGCGCGGCTGGAGAAGCCAGTGTGTCGGCACATTTGCGTAGGCAAGGCATCAAAGTCGTTAAACTGAAACGCCTGAAATCCAGCGGTAAAGCGGTCAGCGAAAAAGACATATCCTTGTTTACCCGCCAACTGGCAACCATGATGAAATCCGGTGTGCCACTTTTGCAATCATTTGATATTGTCGGCAAAGGGCATAGCAACCCGTCCGTTGCAAAATTGTTGTATGACATCAAAACTGATGTGGAAACCGGCAGCAGTTTGCAGCAGGCGTTCAAAAAATATCCTTTGTATTTCGACGATCTGTATTGCAACTTGATTGGTGCGGGCGAAGCGGCCGGTATCTTGGATAGCTTGCTGGATCGTTTAGCGACGTATAAAGAAAAAATTCAGGCGATTAAAGGCAAAATTAAATCTGCTTTGTTTTATCCGGTTTCTATTATCGTCGTGGCATTTATTATCACCGCCGTGATTATGATATTCGTGATTCCGGCATTCAAAGAATTGTTCTCCAGTTTCGGTGCGGATTTGCCCGGACCAACGCTAGTGATTATGGCGATTTCCGATTTTGTCGTGGCATATTGGTTCCTAATTTTTGGCTCCATAATCGGCGGTTTTTATGCGTTCTTCTATTTTTGGAAACGCAACAAAAAAATGCAAAGATTTATGGATATATGGATGCTCAGATTGCCGATTTTCGGCGAGTTGATACGCAAGGCTAGCATTGCGCGCTGGAGTCGTACCTTGTCCACGATGTTTGCAGCCGGTGTGCCGCTGGTTGAAGCGTTCGATTCGGTGGCGGGTGCGGCGGGTAATATCGTCTATTACGACGCGACAAAATTGATACAACGCGAAGTGACCACCGGCACGAGTTTGACGGTTGCGATGCAGGACACGCAAGTGTTTCCAAGCATGGTTTTGCAAATGGTCGCCATCGGCGAAGAGTCCGGCTCTTTGGATGCGATGCTGTCCAAGGTGGCGGATTTTTATGAAGAAGAAGTCGATAACGCGGTGGAGGCTTTGTCCAGTTTGATGGAGCCTATCATCATGGTCGTACTCGGCGTACTGATTGGCGGTATGGTCATCGCGATGTATCTGCCTATCTTCAAAATGGGCTCGGTGGTCTAATGACAAAGTTCGATTTTTGCTCACCACCGCGACTCTTTAAGCCTCTGGCAATATGACTGTGTTCGCAGTGCTGTATGCAATACCCGCTGCGTTCGTGGTTGTGTGCTTATTCATCGGTTTGATGGTGGGCAGCTTTCTCAATGTGGTTATCTATCGCTTGCCGAAAATGATGGAGCGTGGGTGGTTGCAGCAGTGCGCCGAATTGCGTGGCGAGGCAGTTGAGCCTGCCCCTGTATTCAACTTGGCTGTGCCTCGCTCCGCTTGCCCAAACTGCAATCATGCCATCAGCGCGTGGGAAAATATTCCCGTATTGAGCTACATTCATTTGCAAGGTAAATGCAAAGGCTGCGGTACAGCCATTTCGCCGCGCTATCCCATCATCGAGGCGATTTCCGCTTTGCTCAGTGCTTACGCGGCTTGGCATTTCGGATTTGGTCTGGCGGCGGTTGCCGCGTTGTTGCTCATCTGGGCGTTGATTGCCTTGACCATGATTGACTACGATACCCAGTTGTTGCCGGATGACATCACATTGCCATTAGTGTGGGCGGGTTTGATCGTCAATGTGTTTGGTGTGTTGACCTCTTTGTCTAGTGCGGTGTTGGGCGCGGTGTTCGGCTACTTGGCGTTGTGGAGTATTTACTGGTTGTTCAAGTTTGCGACCGGCAAAGAAGGCATGGGTTACGGCGACTTTAAATTGCTTGCCGCATTGGGCGCGTGGATGGGATGGCAGATGTTACCGTTGATTATTTTATTGTCCTCAGCAGTCGGCGCGGTGGTTGGGATTGCATTGATGGTCGCATTAAAACGCGGGCGGGAAACTCCCATTCCCTTCGGGCCATATCTGGCAGGCGGCGGTTTAATCGCGCTATTCTGGGGGCAAAGTCTAAACCAAAGTTATTTGCACTTGCTCGCTATGCCATGAATTCCGCCGTTCGGGTGCAAGAAATATTATGTATCGGGCTTACTGGCGGAATCGGGTGCGGTAAGACGACTGTTGCCCATCTGTTTCAGGCTCGCGGCGCGTTCATCATCGACACGGATGAGATTTCGCATCGTCTTACCCAGGCGGGTGGTGAGGCGATTGTTCAGATACGCGAAATGTTTGGCGATGATTTTGTCGCAGCCGATGGCGCGATGGATAGAGTGCGTATGCGCGAGTTAATTTTTTCGGATGAGGTGGCGAAATTGCAGTTGGAGCGCGTGCTTCATCCTCTGATTTTGACTGACGTGCAACAGCAATTGCAACAAGCAAAACGTGCACCTTACGTGTTGATCGTTGTTCCCTTGTTGTTGGAAAACGCATCGTTTCTAACGTTGGTGCGGCGTGTGCTGGTGGTGGATTGCACGGAACAGAATCAGGTTGAGCGCGTGATGCAACGCAGTTCGCTTGGTGAAGCGCAGGTGCGCGCTATCATGCAACGGCAAGTGACGCGCCAGCAGCGACTGAGTCGCGCCGACGATTTGATTTACAACGATGGCGAGGTTTCCGACTTGGTGGCACAAGTCGAAACCCTGCATCAGCACTATTTTTCATTAGGAAGGCAAAACGCCAATTGACGAAACCAGTGTATTCAATATATCTTTCGCGATTAACACTATCCGAATAACAACATGGCGACCAACGCGTGATTAGCTACGAGTTTCCCCTCAACGAAAAAGTGCGCACCATGTTGCGTCTTGAGGATTTGTTCGCGCGTATGGATCACTTTGTGGCGGGAGAGTTCGGCGTGGATCATCATGCGGCGTTGATTACGCTGTTCGAAATTTTGGAAGTCTCCAGTCGCGCCGATTTGAAAACCGATTTGCTGCAAGAATTGGAACGGCAAAAACGCACACTGTCGCATTTTCATAACAACCCAGCCATTTCTGAAGCCGCGCTGGATGAAATACTTGCCGAGATTGAAAAAGCCTCGACCGACTTGCTCGCCATGACAGGCAAGATGGGGCAGCATTTGCGCGAGAACGAATGGCTGATGGGCATCAAACAACGTGCCGGTATGCCGGGCGGAACGTGCGAATTCGATTTGCCTTCCTATCATTATTGGCAGGAGCAATCAGTTAAGTTGCGCCGCGAAAATCTGCAAGAGTGGCTTATGCCGTTGTTGCCCTTGGATGCCGCGATTAATATCGTTTTGCGCCTGTTGCGCGAGAGCGGAAAAGTTTTGGATTTCACCGCGCATCAGGGATATTTCCAGCAAATGCAGGGCGGGCGTGTCGCGCAAATGTTGCGCGTGAGTTTGAATAAAAATCTGGTTTGTTTGCCGGAAGTGAGCGCGAATAAATACGCCATCAACATTCGTTTTATTGATGCCAACTACGCCGCGAAATCCACCGTGTACGAATCCGATGTGCCTTTTGAACTGACGTTTTGCAGTCTCGCCACATGACGCAAGCTCCCGTTGTCACCTGCCCGCATTGCAAAAAAATGTCGCACTGGGACAGTCAAAATCCTTTTCGTCCGTTTTGTTCGGAACGCTGCAAAATGATAGATTTGGGCAAGTGGGCGAATGAAGAATATCGCGTTGAACAAGCTCCCGATATTGCCGATTTTCTTGAATCAAACCCAAGCCTGACGCAGTAGCGCGATGCCATGCGCGCCGTGCTGTTGAGCGGTGATTAAATCATCGTGATGCAAACCACCCAAGGCATAAACGGGCAAACTCGTATCCGTCAACATCGCTGAAAACTTTTCCCAACCCAAATGCGCCGCACCGGGATGGCTAAGGGTGGGCAACACCGGGCTTAATAGCGCGAAATCAAAATTCAATTCGCCCGCACGATGTAATTCTGCCGCGCTGTGACACGAGGCGGAACACCATTCCACGCCGGGACGCGCGCTGCAATTTGCAAGTTGTTTTCCTGTGAAATGCACGCCATCCGCATCGGAGTTTTTAGCTAACGCTTCATCGCTATTTACCATGACTTTGGCATCGTGGCGATGCGCTAATTGCACAATTTTTTTTGTGAAATCCAACATTGCTGACGCGGATAAATGCGCTTCGCGCACTTGCAATAATCGCAAGCCATTTTGCAACGCGCATTCCAAACGCAGCAAAAATTCTGCCTCGCCCAGTTCCGCCGCGTTGCTGATGGCGTATAACGGCGGCAAGGACAATGCGCGCAATATCGGCGTGTTGGCGGGCAAGATAGGTGCGACGGAAAGCTGCGTTAGTTGTTGCCATTGTAGTTGCTGATTTTCCAAGCCACGCGGTTCGCCCAGCCATTCGAATACGCGAAAAAAATGCAACCTTACGGTTGCGTGCGGATAAGTAAAAACGCGTGTCAGCCAAGGATGAGCGCGCGTGACGGTGATGCCCAATTCTTCGTGTAGTTCACGACACAATGCCTGATGCGCGGTTTCATTGGCTTCGATTTTGCCACCGGGAAATTCCCAGTAACCCGCATATACTTTTCCGGTCGGACGTTGCGCCAATAAAAATGAACCGTCAGCGCGTATAAGAACGGCTGCGGCAACGGCAATGATTTTGGGTGAAGTCATGATGAGTGTATTCCGGTGAATTTATTGATACCGCCATTCCCGCGCGGGCGTGAATCCAGTTGTTCGAGCCATTCCGTGTCGCGGGCAACAACCAGGCCTTGTCCGCTACGCGGAGTTTTTTGTTTTGCTGGATTCCCGCCTGTGCGGGAATGACGTGTTGCTTGTTCAATGAATTATTTATTCAGATATTGTCCGCACCAATCTTTGGCAAATTGTCCCGCCACGCGACCGCTGCGTGAGCCGCGTGACAGCGACCATTGCAGCGCGGCGCGACGGACATCCTCGCTCATGCCGCCCGTCCAGCCGTGATGTTTTAACCAGTGCGCGGCGACATCGAGATATTCGTCTTGAGTGAAGGGATAAAAAGAAATCCACAATCCGAAGCGTTCCGAAAGCGAAACTTTTTCTTCCACACTTTCCGCCGGATGAATTTCCTCGCCGTCATATTGGGTGGCGAGATTGTCGCTCATATATTCCGGCATCAAGTGGCGGCGATTCGACGTGGCGTAAATCAGCAGGTTGTCGGAGAACGCCACCAAATCGCCGTCCAATGCGGCTTTCAGGGTTTGGTAACCATCCTCATCGGCGTTAAAAGACAAGTCGTCGCAATACAAAATAAAACGCTCCGCGCGGCCTTGTACCATGCCGATGAGAAGTGGCAAATCGACCAATCCCTGTTTGTCGATTTGAATCACGCGCAATCCCTGAGCGGCGTATTCGTTGAGCAGCGCTTTGACCAGCGACGATTTCCCTGTGCCGCGCGCGCCGCTTAATAGCACGTTGTTGGCAGTCCCGCCTTGCACGAATTGGCGCGTGTTTTGTTGGATGCGCAGCTTTTGATTTTCTATGCCCAGCAAATCGGATAAAGCGATGCGTTGAAAATTCGCCACCGGATTCAGCGTGTGTTGTGTGTGATTCCAACGGAACGCGCTCGCTTCATCCCATGCGGGTTCAGCGTGGGTGTGGTTGGGGAGGATTTTTTCCAAGCGAGTCAGCAACTCGTGCGCGTGGCTAATCAAGCCGGAGAATTCAGAGGTTGTCATGGACGCGATTCTAGTCAGTCGCGCGGGAAAAACAAAGCCCGCGATGGACGCGGGCTTGAATGTCACGCCGAGGAGTCGACTTTATACACCCATACAGACGGTATAAATAGCATCATCGTCTATAGCCCCGGTTGCGGTGGCAGATGCACCCAGCGCGTATCCCGATGTGGGCGTTGCCATCATCAATCCGGTGGCGGTGTTGCCGTCATCCAATTGTATGTCCAATTGCTTGGCAAATTTGCCCATGATGTTAGGTGAACAAATCACATATGTGCCACGAATCGCAGCGGGTATCGCGGACAAATCTTTAATGGGCGCGTTTGCCGCGACATTCGTTCCGCTTTGTATGCCTATGGTTCCACCGAGTGCGTTGACAGGCAAGTAATCCGTTGCACCCGGAATGGTCGAACCGGCAGTCAAACCGGCCAAGCGAACATGCTGCCAGAACATATACGATTCGTCGGTCGCACCCGTGCTATTCCACGCGCCATCTATGATGCCGTTGCCCGCCGCGCATTTTCCCGATGCGGCTGGAGTGCAGGCCGTTGCACCGGTCAAATGTGTGGCGAGACTCGCGTCATCGCCGGGCAGAGCTTTGTACTTATCCTGATAGCCATAAATAAAAACCGGAATGTTGCGAAAATCGGTGGCGAGATTTTTAACCTTCGCGCTATTGATGAGTTCTTGACCTTTCAACACGCCGCCCAACAGCAAGCCGATGATGACCAAGACGATGGCGATTTCTACTAAAGTGAAGCCGGATTGATTGCGTTTCATGATATTTCTCCTTTGTGGTGTGAGTTGCCCTGTTTGGTGCAGCAAAACTTGTTCCACAGTTCGCTCGTCGGGTTTTCTCGCACCGTCGTCATTCCCGCGTAGGCGGGAATCCAGCAAAAATATATTCCGCGTAGCGGACTAAATCAGGGCTTGTGTCCCACTGCGTGGGAAATTTTAATTAGCCGGGTTCCCGCCTAAGAGGGAATGACGCGCTGAATTAAAAGGCGGGGGCAGGCCGGGTTTGTCGAAATTTCATCGCCAAATTGTCGAGATTCCGTCGAGCCGCCAGTGCGGCGGGCTGGAGAAAATATTGTGGTAAAAATACAACAGTGGGTAAAACCCTTTGACAGTATCTTGACTTGTTCTGTACAGTTTGCGGCAGTGTCGGTAGGGGGGTCTTATTGGCACAGAAGGCTACATAAATTCAATTAACACTTCTGAGGAAATTAAAATGAAGAAAATCGTTCTCTCGCTGGCGGGTGTCATGGCTGTTGCGGCGTTTGCTCCCGAAGCATCTGCTCTTCCTGTATTCGCACGTCAAACCGGCATGGCTTGTTCCGCGTGTCACTTCCAACACTTTCCATTGCTGAATGGTTTTGGTCGTGCATTTAAGGAAGCTGGCTTCACTATGATGGGCGCGCAAGGCAAAGTTGAAGAAGCTGGCTCGTTGTCTATTCCTGCTGAATTGAACATGGCGGTGTTGACTAGTATGGGTTATGGTAAAACCAACCAAACTGTTGACCCATCTGGTGTTGGTAAGAACCCAGGTAACGGCGTGTTTGGCGTTCCTGGCGTGGGTGGTGGCGGTTCTGGTGAAGCATCGTTGTTCTTCGGTGGTCACGTGAGCGAGAACGCGGGCTTCTTGTCCGAAGTGACACTGGGTGGTGCGGGTGCGGCGTTGGGTTCAGCTAAGTTGCCTATGTTGTGGGAAGTGGCGGATGGCACACGTGCCGGTCTGGTTCCTTTTGCAACCAACGGTCAAGGCGCGTCTTACGGTATGGAAGTGTTGAATACTGGCGCGAATGCGATTCATCAAATCAGCAACACTGTCGGTTATAACGGCGAGTTTGCTGGAGCGATTTCCGCGCAACAATGGCTGGGTACGGCAACCAACGCAACAGGTGCAGCTTTGGTTGCAACCAATGACTCATGGTTTGTGAATGCGACCAAGTTTGATCAAACGGGTACGACAGCTGGTGCATATGGTTCGCTCGGCTCAACTTATTTGCGTGCAGCAGCGATGATGGACGTGGCAGGTTGGGATACTGGCTTTGGTATTCAAAGCTGGAGCGGTTCATCATTGACATCTGTTGTTCCTGCGTCTATTGGTGGTGCTACGCCAACTACTATTAATCCTGCCGCTGGTGGCGTGATGCAACAAACCAAAGCGACTGCGATTGACGGTCAAATGCAAGGTGAGATGGGTGGTATGCCAGTGGGTTTCTATGCGACTTATGCAACTGCTCCAGCAGCTTTGGGCGCAGTTACTCCTAACACCTACAATGGCGGTACGTTGACTCGTAGTTCGTTCAACCTCGCCGCAGAAGTGGGCGTGGTACCGGGTGTGGCAACAGTGGGTGCGGCGATTCGTCGTGGTAACAGTGGTGTGGCTGATGCAACGGGTGCGAATGCAACCGACAATGCTATCTACCTGACCGCAACTTACAAAATCCAGCAAAACATGTTGGCTCGCCTGTCCTATGTGAATCAAAGCGGTAGTTTCTGGAGTCAAACAGCACCAGCTGGTACTGTAAATCCAAATGGTCAAGCAGCGACTGCAACGACCAACGCTCAGATTTTTGGTACTAGCACAACGATGTTGAATATGTACGTCTTGTTCTAATTTGCCGTTCATTCCGTTGCCTGCGTAAGTGGGTGGCGGGTGACTCAAGTTCGACGAGTTGTATCAGTTAAAAAGCAGGGAAGACTTCGGTCTTCCCTGCTTTTGCGCTTGCAGATTGCGGTAAGG
>JBAVPP010000096.1:0-7663 GCA_049693175.1 Gallionella sp.
CGCCAAATCCGCCGCCGTATAATAGGCGAACATCTCGCCCATGCTGTCGCCCAACAGCACTTGAATTTCAGGCGATACAGTTTTATTTTCGCTGCGCCGCTGAATTTTCAAGCCGCGTTTTTTAATCAGGTCGGCGACTTCATCGAAGCGTTGCGGATGGCGCGAAACGAGGATTAGCAAGGCTTTCGGGGGGGTGGTTTGCCATGTATCCAACAATAATTCTTCCTCACCTTCGCGGGTACTTGCCGCCAAAAAAACTTTGCGTGACGCGCCAAATTGTTCACGCAAAACTTTGCCTAATTCCAACATGGCGGCGGGTGGCGCGATGTCGAATTTCAAATTTCCCATCACCGAAATATTTTTTCCGCCCAAGGAAGAAAAACGTTGCGCATCGGTTTCGGTTTGCGCCGCGATGCCATTGAGTGACTGCAAAGCCTTGTGTGTTAGACCTGCAAAGCGCGCATAACCGCGCGCCGATTTTTCCGACAGGCGTGCATTCAACAGCAACAGCGGCACATCATTTTTTTTGCAGCCGTGTATTAAGTTGAACCAGATTTCGGTCTCCATCAACACGCCGAGTTGCGGTTGGAAATGGCGCAAAAATCGTTGCACCGCGAACGGATAATCGTAAGGCAAATACACGCGCATTACCTGATCGCCATATAGTTGTTCGCTGGTGGCGCGTCCGGTTGGCGTGGTGTGCGTCAGCAAAATTTGATGTTGCGGATAGTGCTGTCGCAACTGCGCCACCAAGCTCACCGTGGCGCGCGTTTCACCGACAGATACGGCGTGTAGCCAAATAATTGGGAGTCTAGAAGTTTGTTTATAGAAGCCGAAACGCTCGCCGATATACTGCAAATATTCCGGTTGCAAACGCGCGCGCCACAACAACTTCAGAAAAATAAAAGGGAGTAACAGACACCACAGCAGCGTGTAAAAAAATCTTGCCATTATGTTCGGGGGCGCTTCATTTTGATTTTTTGCATTTCATGCAATCAGCCGTGGCGAGCGGGAATGGGATTGGTGGATGGTACTTGAAAAATCTTCCTGTCGCTCAAGCGTATCGCGGTCAACGGCCCGCCCCACAAGCATCCGGTGTCGAGTGCAATAATATTGTTTTGCACCATCAAACCCAATGCTGACCAGTGTCCGAATATCACCGTCGCCTCTCGGCTGGCACGCTTGGGGACATCAAACCAAGGCACATAATCCGCCGGGATTTTATGTTGTTCGCCTTTGAATTTGAATTCCATCTCACCTTGCAAAGTACAAATGCGCATCCGCGTCAGCGCGTTGGTGATGACACGCAAGCGTTGATAGCCGCGCAGTTCCTCATCCCAAACATTGGGTTGGTTGCCATACATGTGTTTGAGGAACTCGGCATAATCGGTATTGCGCAAACGGCTTTCCACTTCGTGCGCCAACATTTTTGCTTGCGCGATAGTCCAGCTCGGTAACAATCCCGCATGAACCAACACATGGCTGTCGGCGACATGCAACATGCGTTGATTGCGCAACCAAGTGAATAATTCTTCGCGATCCGGCGCGCGCAAAATTTCGTCTAGCGTGTCATCGCGGTGCAACTCCGCCACCCCCACGGACACCGCCAGCAAATGCAAATCGTGATTGCCCAACACCGTAATCGCCGCATTGCCCAGTGATTTCACCAGGCGCAACACCGCCAGCGAATCCGCGCCGCGATTGACCAAATCGCCGACGAACCAAAGCTCATCGCGCGCCGCATCGAACGAAATTTTCTCCATCAAATGCATCAGCTCGGCATAGCAGCCCTGCACATCGCCTATCGCGTAAATCGCCATCACGGTTTCCCAGCTATTTATCTGTAAAATAGCGTATCAGATTTTTATGGGGTTCAGATGAAACCTATTCCGTTCAATAAACCTTTTATTATCGGGCGCGAGTTATCGCTGATTGCCGATGCAGTTGCGCAGGGCCATATTTCGGGAGATGGCGCGTACACAAAAAAATGTAACCGTTGGCTTGAAGATAATTTGGGATGTGGCAAAGCATTGCTGACGCACTCCTGCACCGCCGCGCTGGAGATGGCAGCTATTTTGTGTGACCTGCAACCCGGTGATGAGGTGATTTTACCCTCGTACACATTTGTTTCCACCGCCAACGCCTTTGTTCTACGCGGCGCAATTCCTGTGTTTGTCGATATACGCCCTGATACGCTGAACATTGACGAAAATCTGATTGAGGCGGCCATCACTGCCAAGACGAAAGTCATTGTGCCGGTACACTACGCGGGTGTCCCCTGCGACATGGATCGCATCATGGCAATTGCGGAAAAGCATAAGCTACTGGTAGTGGAAGATGCCGCGCAGGCCCTGCTTTCTAGCTACGCAGGGAAGGCGTTGGGCACGATAGGGCACTTTGGTTGCCTGAGTTTTCATGAGACAAAAAATATCATCAGCGGCGAAGGTGGGGCATTGCTCATCAACGATGCGCGCTTCGACGAGCGAGCCGAGATCATCCGCGAGAAAGGCACTAACCGCACCCAGTTCTTCCGGGGCGCGGTAGACAAATACACTTGGGTCGATATTGGATCCTCTTATCTGCCTAGCGAATTGGTGAGTGCATTTTTGTATGCGCAACTGGAACGTGCCGACGAGATCATAGAGCAACGCCGCAACATCTGTAGTGCTTATGCCGCGAGACTCTCTGCCTTACAACAGGCGGAGCATATGCGCTTACCAACGTTCGACGAGCATAGCAACGGCCATATGTATTACATCCTGCTGGACAATCTGGACACGCGCACCCGGCTGATTACTCACCTCAAAACGCAAGGCATTAATCCGGTATTTCACTACGTACCGCTACACTCCGCCCCGGCAGGCCTGAAATACGGGCGTGTTTATGGCAGCATGCAACAGACCGACACGCTCAGTGAATGCTTGTTGCGTCTGCCTTTGTACTACGAGATGACACAGGATGACATCACGCGCATCTGCTCCGCTATCGAAAGTTTCTTCGCGCACTGATGCTGTTCAATTCTTACGCATTCATCATTTTTTATTTGCCGATTGTATTGCTGGGATTCTTTGCGCTCGGCAAAATAAATCGTATTGGGGCAGCAGCCTGGCTTGCGCTTGCATCATTGTTTTTCTATGGTTATTGGAATCCTTTTTATGTTGCCTTGTTGCTGGCCTCCATCATGTGCAACTACGGCTTGGGGATGTGGATTGCGAAAACAAGAGCAAAGAAAATCCTGGTTTTAGCCCTCGCCGCCAATCTGTTGTTGCTGGGTTATTACAAGTACGCAAATTTTTTTGTTGGCAGCTTAAACTTTGCAATCGGTTCATCCTGGCATATAGACAACATTGTGTTGCCGTTGGGCATCTCATTTTTCACCTTCACACAAATTGCATTTTTGGTTGATACCTATCAAGGCAAAGTGAAGGAGTACAGCTTCATTCACTACGTCTTGTTCGTAACTTATTTTCCGCACCTGATCGCGGGACCGGTGTTGCATCACAAAGAAATGATGCCGCAATTCGCCGAGGCCAGGACCTATCGCTTCAGCTATGAGAACCTGTCGGTGGGGCTCAGCATTTTTTTCATCGGCCTGTTCAAAAAAGTTATTTTGGCCGATGGGTTGGCTCAATATGTCGGTCCTGTTTTCGCAGCATCCACAGCAGGAATGCACCTGTCGTTTATCGATGCATGGGGTGGCGCGCTATGTTATACGCTGCAACTTTATTTTGATTTTTCCGGCTATTCGGATATGGCAATAGGTCTGTCGCGAATGTTCGGCGTGACTCTGCCACTCAACTTTAACTCGCCTTACAAATCTGTGAGCATCATCGAATTTTGGCGGCGTTGGCACATGACACTGTCGCGTTTCTTGCGAGATTATCTGTACATCCCATTGGGCGGCAATCGCAAGAGCAAAGCACATCGCTATTTGAATCTGATGATCACCATGCTGTTAGGTGGCCTGTGGCATGGCGCGGGATGGACTTTTGTGCTGTGGGGTGGACTGCATGGCATTTATCTAGTCATCAATCACGTTTGGCACTCTCTGCGCAAAAAATGGGGACACGATATTAAGGTTCCGCTATCCAGACCCGCGCATGCACTCTCGGTGTTATTCACTTTTGTCGTGGTCACCGTCGCCTGGGTGATATTCCGCGCCGAGAATATGGCCAGTGCCGGGGCGATACTCCATGCTATGGCTGGCATTAACGGGGTTATTCTGCCCGATACATGGCTGGCCAAATGGGGCGGAACGGGACAGTGGATGGCAGTGCATGGTGTGGTTTTCGGTGCGACTAATAACCTCATCATGGGTGGCGCGGTCAATTGGATATGGATCTCGTTGCTGATAGTTTGGTTCGCCCCCAACACTCAACAGATTATGGCGAACTACAAACCTGCTTTGGACGTGCCGTCGGGCAATCGTGCCAAACGATTGTTGTGGCAACCGACGATGCGCGTGGCTTTTTTGGTTTGGCTATTAGGATTCGTGGCCCTCATCAATCTTAGCCAGCAATCGGCATTTCTCTATTTCCAATTCTGAATATGGTCGACTCTCACAAACGATTTTTAGTGTGGCTTACAGTGTGCTTTGCCGTGACACTTTTGCCCATATTTGTGTTGAACATGTTACTGCTCAACAACACGCTGGGCAACACGCGCAAGATCGCGCTTGCCAGCCAGTGGCAACATGACACGCATGGTGTGACCTATGCGCCAACCTTAAGCGACACACATTTGTTCAAGACACTGCGCTTGAATGATCGCCTGCCCGAAATCAATACGGTGGTCTTTGGATCATCCACCGCGCTCGGCATCACCGCAGAGATGTTCCCAACAGAAATGCGTGTTTACAATTTTGCTCAGACCGGACATGGTCTGTCATCCGATATCGATGAGGCGGAATTTCTGCTTAAACACCAAACGCAACTCAAAACTTTTGTCATTCCTCTGGATTGGTCAATCGGCTTTCTTTACCAAGACTCACCGCCCGCCCAAGTCGATTTGTCTCCGGCCGCAAATGAAGCCTCTGCGGACACACCTCAAAACAAAATATCTTGGTTGAATCGAGCGGCTGATGCTTTGAGTTATCCGCGTGTTGCCAGTTTGATGGATATATTAAATTCATCACTGCACATGCCGCATCCTTGGCCTGCCTTTGCCGGATATTTCAACAATGTCGGTAGCGATAATTACGCCTGTCCAGACGGGACAGTGGCAAAGGATTTCGACATCGTACATCGCGGTACCTGCACCGGATTTCGCTACGATGGCAGCGCAACATTCGGCAGTTCTTCGCGAGTAAATGACGCGCACACATTGATTGCTTTGGCAACCACCAACAATTCCAAGTATTATCAAAACCTCAGTCAACCCAAAGGCGTACCCAATGCCGCACTGTTGCAACGCCTAGCCCATCTGGCTGACTTGGCAAATCGGCAACACGTTCAGTTAGTCTTATTTCTACCGCCGTTGTTACCGGGTATGGAACAGGAATTTATGCGTCATCCGGTGCTCGCGGCTTATTTGGAAACGACTAAATACATTCTGCATACTTGGGCCGAGGCGCACCATTTATTCTTGTTTGATGCGGGTGCATCCGAACAGTTTTCCTGCGGTAGCGATGAATTTCTCGACGAACATCATGCCGTTGCAAGTTGTTATACCAAAGTCTTCCAAGCATTATGGAAAACCTATCCGAATTCATTTAACTGATGCCCTCTCTATACATGGATGCCGCAAAACCACAACGATATTTCTGGCTCATTATTCTTGCGGCTGCAAGCTTGTTGCCCTCGCTTAACCTCTACTACATAGGTGAGGAGGCGATATTTCCCATTACCTCGATGGAAATGCAACAGAACAAGTTGTGGTTTATCCAACACTTGTACGGGACAGATGTGCGCCATAACCCGCTGTTCAACTGGCTAATCATTCCATTGGGCAACTTGTTCGGATGGGCGCATGTTGAAGTAATTGCGCGTGCAATTACCATCAGCGCAACTTGGATGAGCGCGGTGATTTTGTCTTGGCTATGCCTAAAATTATTCGGAGAACGAAGCTTTGCCGCATTTGCGGCTTTGGTTTACCTGACATTTTCGGATGTGATGTCATATCACGGTTGGTTGGCCTATGTTGATCCGCTCTTTGCGATGTTCATTTTCGGTGCGATTGCCGCGTTGTGGGTGGCCTGCGTGGAGCAGCGCAACAACCTGCTGTTGCTTGCCGCATTCGCCATCAGTTGCGCTTTCTTGAGTAAGGCTTTCACCGCTTATATTTTTTACGGTGTGGCGGTGCTGGTCTTGACCCTTAACAAATCCAATCGCACAACTTTGTTCAGTCCGGCTTCTTTGTTGACACACATCGCCATTCTGAGTGTTCCGTTTCTCTGGTTCTCGGTGTTGCCCTCGGGCAATGAACAAAGCGGCCGCATGTTAGCGGAAATATCGGCCAAGCTCGCTTGGCCCAGTATCGGTGAATATTTGCTGCGACTCATTAGCTTTCCTTTGGAAACTTGGACAGGATTGCTGCCTGGCGGGGGTTTGTTAATTTATTTTGCATTGCGTGGACGAATAAAAAACGGGGCGGCGCAGCCGCAACATTTGCGTACCGCGCTGCTCATCGCGGGAGTGAATTTCTTGCCATACTGGTTATCGCCACATGGCGGGATGCGTTATTTGATTCCTATCTACCCGCTGTTCGCTTTGGTGATTGCAAGATTGATTTGGCGCGCCGGGGACGATGCACTGCGCCTCACAAAAAAATGGTTGATGGCTGCTGTTATTTTTAATTTTTTCGTGCTGCTGGTGTTGTTTCCCTATTATCAGGCACATTACCGTGGAGAAAATTACTCCACAACTGCGACAGATATTTTGGAAATCAGTCGCGGATACGATGTGTATATTACCGACGTTAGTGCCAGCGGTTTGAATGTCGCTGCCTACATCAATCAACAGCGTTACCCGCATTCAACTTTGCAATGGCCTCCTGCGAACTTGATATCGGGTTTTATCATATCGCGCACTGCCGAACCTGGCGCAGGACAAATCAGCAAACAATATCAGTTACTTGGTGACACCATTTATTTACTGTGTCGCGGAGTCGCCTGTGGCAACGGGTTACCACTAAAATGACGCGCCGCCGGAATGAAAATATTGTGGGAGTTGTATGAAGATTTGCCAAAAATGTGGCGAGCATTTTGATCGCATCGGTTGGAATTGCCCTCACTGTGGTTTTGAGCCCCCGCAAGCGTATGGCTTTCCCGCGCTGGCGATTGAGTTTGCGGACGCTGGCGATGGGTTTCATCCGGAATATTTCGACCAACTCGCAAGCCTGGAAAAAGGCAACTTCTGGTTCCAGTCGCGCAACAGTCTGATATTGATGCTGCTCAAACGGTACGCTCCTGACATGGCGGCGTTCCTGGAGATCGGCTGCGGGACGGGCTTTGTACTCTCGGGTGTCGCTTCGACTTTTCCAGCTACGAATCTAATGGGTGCTGAAATCTTCAGCACCGGACTACAACACGCCGCCCATCGGGTATCGCGCGCGCAGTTCATCCAAATGGATGCCCGTAACATCCCCTTCGACTCACATTTCGATGCGCTGGGCGCGTTCGATGTCATCGAACACATAGACGAAGACCGTGCCGTATTCGCACAGA
>JBAVPP010000097.1:0-11169 GCA_049693175.1 Gallionella sp.
GCCTTGCTTTAATGACGCGCGTATCGTTCAACACCAGCACATCCCGCGCATTCACTTGCGCTAAAAAATCCGCGAACTGTTTATCTTGCAGCACACCATCATGCACATGCAGCAAACGGCTGGCTCCGCGCAACGCAGGCGGATGCTGGGCTATCAGGCTATCCGGCAAATCAAAATCAAACTCATCCGTGCGCATGTCATCCAAACTATTTTCAAAAAAGCGTAATTGTAGCTTGATGTGGGTAACTGTTTTGTGGATAATGCGCGTCGCTTCGCCGGGGTGATGGAACTGGTAGACGTGCCGGACTCAAAATCCGGTGCCGCAAGGCGTGGGGGTTCGAGTCCCCCCCCCGGCACCAAATTAATTTGTTTGGGTTGTGTCAACCAAACAAATAATAGAAGCGTTAATGCAAGCGACACGTAGTGTCATAAACGTTTAATAAACTACTGAAAATGGAGTTCACAATGAGCAAACTTTTGTCCGCACTGATCGCTGCTGTATTCGCTACTGTAACTTTCTCCGCTGTTGCTGCTGATGCTGCTCCAGCTGCTGCTCCTGCAGCCGCTGCCGCACCTGCTGCAGAAAAAGCAGAAGCTAAACCAGCTAAGCACCACAAGCACCACGCTAAAAAGCACGCTAAGAAAGCAGCTCCAGCTGCTGACGCTGCTGCCAAGTAATCTAGCGCAAGCTTAAAAAAGGCAGGGGCAACCCTGCCTTTTTTTATTTCTAAAAATAAATTGAATATGGTCTGGAAACCCAACGTCACTGTCGCCGCTGTGATTGCGCACGATGGAAAGTTTTTATTGGTTGAAGAAGAAACCGCACAGGGCATACGCTTCAACCAACCCGCAGGGCATTTGGAAGCCGATGAATCTTTGCTCGCCGCCGTGGTGCGCGAAACGCTGGAAGAATCGGCTTACCATTTCAAACCCACGCATCTGATTGGAATTTATCGCTGGAATAGCGATGAGTCCGATACCACTTATTTGCGCTTCGCTTTCACCGGCGAGATTACCGGACACGAACCTGAACGCGCGCTGGATGCCGGCATCATACGCGCCGCTTGGTTCACACCCGACGAAATTCGCACCAGTGCGCCACGGCATCGCAGCCCGCTGATTTTGCGTTGCGTGGAAGATTATCTGGCAGGCAAACGCTATCCTTTGGAAATCCTGACCCACTATGACTAACGGCAAACGAATAGTCGTTGGCATGTCGGGCGGAGTCGATTCTTCCGTCACCGCTTTGTTGCTCAAGCAACAAGGTTACGATGTAATCGGCTTGTTTATGAAGAATTGGGAAGACGATGACAACAGCGAATACTGCTCGTCACGTCAAGATTTAATCGACGCGGTTTCAGTCGCCGACACTATCGGCATTCCTATCGAGGCGGTGAATTTTTCCAAGGAATATAAAGACCGCGTGTTCAGTTATTTTCTGCGCGAATACCAAGCCGGACGCACGCCGAATCCCGATATACTGTGCAACGCCGAAATCAAATTCAAAGCGTTTTTGGATCACGCCATCGCACTCGGCGCGGACACCATCGCGACCGGACATTACGCGCAAGTACGCGAAATCGATGGCGCATTTCAATTGCTCAAAGCAGCGGATGCCAGCAAAGATCAAAGCTATTTTTTGCATAGATTAAATCAGGCGCAATTATCCAAAGCGATGTTTCCGCTGGGCAAACTTTTGAAATCCGAAGTGCGTCAAATTGCCGAACAACACGGCTTGTCTAATCATGCGAAAAAAGACAGCACCGGCATTTGCTTTATCGGCGAACGCCCGTTCCGCGAATTCTTAAGCAACTATCTGCCCACCCAACCGGGCGATATGTCTACCCCCGAAGGTCAGTTAGTCGGTCGGCATATAGGCTTGAGTTTTTACACGCAGGGACAACGCCAAGGCTTAGGCATAGGCGGCGCAAAAGCGTCGTCCGGCGAACCGTGGTTTGTCGCATCCAAGGACATGAAAAACAATCAACTGATAGTCGTGCAAGGCCACGACCATCCCGCACTGCTCTCCCCCCGTTTAAGCGCGTTGGACAGCCATTGGATCAGCGGCACGCCGCCGCAACTGCATCATCCCTACGGCGCGAAAACGCGCTACCGCCAAGCCGATGCCGCGTGCGAATTCACTGACATTTCCGGCGGCATCTGCGCACTCACCTTCACCGAGCCGCAATGGGCGGTTACGCCGGGACAATCAGTCGTCGTTTACGAGGGCGAAGTTTGTTTAGGCGGCGCGATTATTGAGCAAGGTCACGCCTGAATCACGTAAAATGCGCCGCTAGTTTCTTAATTTTTTAGCTCGGAATTTACCATGACCACACTCACCCAACTCACTGCCCTGTCTCCGCTCGATGGCCGCTACCACAACAAGGTCGATGCCTTGCGCGCTTACTTTAGTGAGTTTGGTCTGATTCGCTTTCGTGTGTTAATTGAAATCGAATGGCTCAAAGCTCTTGCCGCGCAAACCGACATCGCGGAAATTGCGCCCTTTTCTGCCGCGACGATTGCGCAACTCGACGCGCTGAATGCAAACTTTTCCGAGGACGATGCGCAGGCGATTAAAACCATAGAACGCACCACCAATCACGATGTGAAAGCGGTCGAATATTGGTTGCGTGAAAAATTATCCGGCAACCCGGAAACCGCAAAAGTATTGGAGTTTATCCACTTCGCCTGCACCTCGGAAGACATCAACAACCTGAGTCACGCGCTGATGCTCAAAGGTGCGCGCGATGCGGTGATGCTGCCCGCGTTGCAAGTGCTGATGGGGCGTTTGCAAACTCTCGCGCATCAACTCGCCGACCTGCCGATGCTGTGCCGCACCCACGGTCAGACCGCCACGCCCAGCACGCTGGGCAAGGAGATGGCGAACGTGCTACATCGCTTGCAACGCGCCCATCAACGTCTCGCGGCGGTGCAGATTTTGGGCAAAATTAACGGCGCGGTGGGCAATTACAACGCGCATCTGGCGGCGTATCCCGATGTCGATTGGGCGGCATTTGCCGAGCGTTTTGTCAGCGCGCGCGGCCTCACTTTTAACCCTTACACCATCCAGATTGAGCCGCACGATTACATGGCGGAATTGTTCGATGCGTTTGCGCGCATCAACACCATTTTGGTCGATTTGAACCGCGATATTTGGAGCTATATTTCGCTGGGTTATTTCAAACAAAAAGTCATCAAGGGCGAAGTCGGTTCATCGACCATGCCGCATAAAGTCAACCCCATCGACTTTGAAAATTCGGAAGGTAATCTGGGACTGGCGAACGCTGTGCTGCGTCACCTTTCCGAAAAATTGCCAGTGTCGCGTATGCAGCGCGACCTCACCGATTCGACGGTGTTACGCAACATGGGCGTGGCGTTGGGTTACACCTTGCTGGCGTATGAATCCTGCCTGAAAGGGTTAAACAAACTGGAAGTAAACGAACAGCGCGTGACGGATGATTTGAACGCGAGTTGGGAAGTGATGGCCGAGCCTATCCAAACCGTGATGCGCCGCTACAACATAGAAAACGCCTACGACAAACTCAAGGAATTAACGCGCGGACAAAGCGGCATCAACCGCGCATCGCTACAAGCTTTCATCAATACTTTGGAAATTCCCGAAGCCGAGAAACAACGCCTACTGCAACTTTCGCCCGGCACTTACATCGGCAAAGCGGCGGAACTGGCGAAGAAAATCTAGGCTGGCGCAGACGCGGCATTGCGCAGCGATGTAATCAAAACGCCGCCGCCATTTGCCCCGCTTGCGTCGCCACTTCGCAGACACTGTTGCGTATATCGTCGGCATCATCGGGGTTGATACCCAGTGCTTGCCACTCCTCTGCCGCGATGGTTCCACCATCGTGATCATTGACACAAAATTCGCCCAACATTTTTTCCGCGAGCTGCACCAGCCTAACCAGAATCTGATATTCCGTAATGCCTGTCATCTCCAATTTATGATGATCGCGTATCACCGCAATCACTTCTTCCGGCAAATGCCAATGCATAGCCAACAGCGCGCCGATTTCCGCGTGACTCATACCCAAGACAGATTCTTCGATACTCACCGACATCGAAAACGGCACGCTTTGTAATTGCTCGTGCAGCAGATTGCTCGCCTTGCTATCCAAATAGCTCAACGCCATATAGCCGATGTCATGCAGCAACCCGGCGAAAAATACTTGGTCATCCGCCGGGCGTATTTTCACCGGCATCGCGTGCGCGATAATGCTCATCGCCACCGCTACCGACATGCTGTGCATCCAGACTTCCTGAGATTTGAGTTTTCCTTCAGGGAAACGCGTCAGCGAAGACATCGCCGTGATACCGAACACGATAGAGCGCACCCGCGTCATGCCCAGCACCAGCACGGCATCCGAGACCGCGATTATTTTGCGCGATGAACCATAGCTGGGTGAATTCGCCAATCCCACCAGCTTGGCGGAAATCAACGGATCTTGCTCGATCAGTTTGCGGAATTGCAACTCGCCCTCGTCGCTATCCAAATCCAACATCATCAGCTTGCGCGCCACTGCTGGCATGGCAGGCAGCGCGTCCAATTTGGCAATCGCTTGTTGCAGATCAACCGTTTCGCTCACATGAACATTCATAACCATCTCTCCCGTGCTTGGCATAGCCTTAGACTTCCATGACGGAGTCAGCATACCGCCACCACTTAACAGGCACACCGCCTAATTCACAGGACTTTCTCCCGCTATTCGGAGAATAGAATGTTTGAAACTAATATGGGCGCGGCTGACTACGCCTGCCAATCGCGCAAATATTTCTCCAGCCAGAACAGGCCGACGATGGTTTTGCTGTCGTTGATTTTGCCCAGACGTATCCAGTCGATTGCGTCGCTCAAGGACAACTCGAACACCTCCAAAAATTCGCCGTCATCGAGTTTTTGTTGTCGCAAAGTCAGCCCGCGCGCCAAGAAATATTCCATGCGTTCGTCGGCATAACCTATGCACGGCCAGGCGGTAGTGAGGTGTATCCATTCGCTTGCGACGTAGCCGGTCTCTTCCCATAACTCGCGTTGTGCGCACAACAAAATATCCTCGCCTTGGTCGATTTTTCCGGCGGGTAACTCGATAAATTCGCGCTGCGGCGGATAGCGATATTGCCGCTCCATCACCAGCTTGCCATTGTCCAGCAACGCCAGCACCGCCACCGCGCCGGGATGTTTGATATATTCGCGTGTGCTTATCGCGCCATCCGGCAAACGCACACTATCTTTGTGTACTTGTATAAATTCGCCGTCATACATGAGCACGGAATCGAGTTGCGTTTCGGTTAAATCCATTGCAGACCTTCTGTTTTCTAAAAATATTTTGTCCACGAACAACACGAGCGTGTTCGCAAAAACTATGGCTCGCGCATTCTGCCCGATTTGCATGACACCCACAAAAAATCCCGCACTGGGCGGGACTTTCCTGGGCGACACATCACCAAAAATCAGGCGTGGAACTTGAACACTTTACCTGTTGTGGCAGGATCGAAATCGCTGTCATTGTTGAGGCGATATACGTTGACGCGCACATCTCCCTTTAACGTCATTTCTTGTTCCTGTGCAAACTCGAATTTTTTGGAGATGCGTTTGTATGTGGTTTGATCAACCAGTATTTGTCCGCCCGCAGACTGGTCGGCAAGGCGACTGGCGAGGTTCACGGTGTTGCCCCAGATGTCATAGGTCAGCCGTATTTTTCCGATCACGCCCGCCGCTACCGGACCGGTCGCAATGCCGATGTGGATGTCCAGCGAACGTCCCTCAAACTGCCCTTGAGTCTGTTCGCGTATGTATTTTTGGAAACCGAGTGCGGCTTCAACAGTCGACTCGACATAGTCTTCGGCATCTTGATTGACGATACCCCCCACCGCCAGATACGCGTCGCCTATGGTCTTGATTTTTTCCAATCCGTGCTTCTCGGATATTTCGTCAAAGCCGGAAAAAAGCTGGTTCAGCAAACGCACGATTTGTTTGGGTGACATGGTGTCGGTCAACTTGGTGAACCCCACAATGTCGACAAAAATCACTGACACATCGGAATGCCCATCCGCAATCATTTCACTGTTACGCAACAAGCGTTTGGCGATACGATCCGGCAGCACACTATTCAACAAAGTATCTTTGCGCGCACTCGCAGAATTTAGCTGCGTGTGCTGCTCGTGCAAATCGAGATATTGAAGTTTTCTCAGCGCGTCCATCTCGGCACGGTGGCGCAGCAAGTAGAACAGTGCCAGCGTCAACAAACAGGTGAACACGGCGAGGTTGATGGGCAGCAGGTTGGTGATAATGTTGTCAATCGCGTATTGCGAGCTCGTGCCTAATCGGGGAGCCAACAGACTTGCCGCCAACACCACAATCACATAACCCGCCAGCCATGGCAAAGTATTGCGCTCGTCACGTGCCTGTATCATGGACACCGAAATCGGCGCGAGAAACGACCACAGTATGATCGCGCTGACCTGACCGCTTTCCATACTCAGTTGTGCCACCAGCGGTACAAGCAACATGAACAGCAGTTGACTAATACGCAATATATTGAAATTGCCGGTCAGCGCGTAATAGACATAACCCAATATTGCAAAGATTTGACAGGCAAGTATGCCGTGCCAAGAAAATTGGATAGCGAGTTGCCAGCTTCCCACCAGCCAACTCCACACCGAGACACTCATCGCAAAAGAGCTGGCGGTCAAAACATTAAAGCGAAAACGCCGGACAGCTTCGGGGCTAAGTGTGTCGGTATTTTGCGTATTATGTTCAGCTGTACTCATTCAACACACCGTGTTTATAAAGGCGACGATATTTTCCTAATGCAACAACAACGACTGCTGTACCGATACGGCACATATCGACATCAGCGTGCTCGGCATCATACCTAAAATCAGCACGCCCAAACCATTAAAACTTACCAGCAAAGCGGTATCGGCTGCAATGTTAATCGGCTCGTGGCTTTGCGGGACATCAAAGTACATCAACTTAACGATGCGCAAGTAGTAGAACGCGCCAATCAGCGAGAACAGCACCGCCAGCACGGCTAGCCAAGTGTGACCGGTTTGCACCACCGCATTCAGCACCGAGAACTTGGCGTAAAACCCCACGGTCGGTGGCACGCCCGCCATCGAGAACATCAGCAACAGCATCATAAATGCTAGCCACGGACTGCGTTGATTCAGCCCCTTGAAGTCGCTCAAATTGTCGGCTTCAAAACCGGCGCGCGACAGCAGCATAATCATGCCGAAACCACCCAGCGTCATCATCACATAAACCACAGAATAAAACATCGCCGAACCGTAACCTTCCACCCCGCCGCCGATGAAACCCAGCAACAGGAAACCCATATGCGCGATGGTCGAATAAGCGAACATGCGCTTCATATTGGTCTGCGCAATCGCGCTCAAATTGCCCAGTGCCATAGAGGCGATGGACAGAATAATGAGCATACCCGTCCAATCATTCGCCAAGGGTTGCAAGCCTTCCACCAGGATGCGCGCGGTGAACGCGAAGGCGGCGAGTTTAGGCGCGGAACCGATGAGCATCGTCATCGCGGTTGGCGCGCCGTGATACACATCGGGCACCCACATATGGAAGGGCACGACACCGAGTTTGAACGCCAGACCGGACACGATGAACACCAGACCAAATACCAGCAAAGCTTTGTTCGGCACACCGTGTTTAATCGCGTCGCCAATCACGCCCAATTCCAGCGAGCCTGTCGCGCCATACATCATCGACATACCATACAACAACAAACCCGAGGCCAGCGCGCCCAGAATAAAATATTTCATCGCCGCTTCGGTGGCGACAGCGGAATCACGCTGCAACGCGACCATCGCGTACAAACTCAGCGACAACAATTCCAAGCCCAGATACAGCGAGACAAAATTATTTGCCGAAATCATCACGTTCATACCCAACAGCGAGAATAGCGTCAGCACCATGAATTCGCCGGTGAACAGACCGCGCACTATCAGATACTGGCGTGAGTACACCAGCATCATCGCCACCGCCAGATACGACAACAGTTTCAATACATCCGACATCAGGTCGTCCACGAACATGCCGTGGAAGGCATACACCACGCCGTCGGTATGGGTGCCGACCGTAATCAGCGCGCAACCCAGCAAAGTGATTTGCACCAGTAAATATGTGACAATTTTGCTGCTCTCCGCCAGCAATTGATCCACAATCAAAATCACACACACCATCACCAGCAAAAACACTTCCGCGCCGGCGGGGATTAGATTAGCCATCAAATTCATATTCACCTCTTACAACTTGGAATGAGTGACGTGCAGCAGCAAATCATTCACCGACACATGCAAAATTTCGCTGAACGGCAGCGGGTAAATACCCATGCCCAGCACGAACAAAGTGATTACCGCAAAAATTAATTTCTCGCGCCCGTTGATGTCGGTGAGCTCGGCGACGTGGTGATTCGCCACCTTGCCAAAAATCACGCGTTTGTACATCCACAAGGTGTACGCCGCACCGAACACCAGCGTGCTGGCAGCCGCGAACGCGTACCAAAAATTCACCTTCATCACGCCCATGATGACCATGAATTCACCGACGAAAGCACTGGTGCCGGGCAAGCCGCTGTTCGCCATCGCGAACAACATAAAGAACGCAGCAAATACCGGCATCTTGTTTGCCACGCCGCCGTAAGCGGAAATTTCGCGCGAATGCACACGGTCATACAACACGCCGATACACAGGAACAATGCGCCGGCGACAAAACCGTGCGACAACATTTGCATCAGCGCGCCTTCCATACCATAAGCGTTAAAAATGAAAAACCCCAGCGTCACGAAACCCATGTGCGAGATGGACGAATACGCCACCAGTTTTTTCATGTCGGATTGTTTGAGTGCAACCAAGCCGATATAGACGATGGCAATCAGCGACAACGCAATCATCACGCCGGCGAGTTTGTGACTGGCATCCGGCGTAATCGGCAAAGAGAAACGTAAGAAACCATACGCGCCGACTTTCAACATAATCGCCGCCAATATTACCGAACCGCCGGTCGGGGCTTCGACGTGCGCGTCAGGCAACCAAGTGTGCACCGGAAACATCGGCACTTTCACCGCGAATGCCAAGAAGAAGGCGATAAAAATAAATATCTGCGCCTGCATCGGTATCGCCACGTTGTGGAAATCCAGTATTTCAAAACTGCCGCCGGTGAGGTTGTACAAATAAATCAGCGCGACCAGCATCAACAGCGAACCGAGCAAAGTGTAGAGAAAAAACTTCATCGCGGCATACACGCGATTCGGTCCGCCCCACACGCCGATGATGATGAACATGGGTATCAGCATCGCTTCCCAGAACACATAGAACAACACTGAATCCAGCGCGGCGAACACGCCGTTGACAATGCCGGACATAATCAAAAATGCCGCCATGTATTGCGCCACACGTTTTTCTATCACTTTCCAACCGGCGATCACCACGATGGGTGTGAAAAAACTATTGAGCAAAATAAACAACATGGAGATGCCGTCCACACCCAAGTGATAATGGATATTGAAGCGGTTAATCCAGTTGTGCATTTCCTCGAACTGCATGTTGCTGGTGGTAATATCGAAGCCGGTATACAGCGGCAACGTCACCAAAAATCCCAACATCGAGCCGAGCAAAGCCAACATGCGCGCCAGCGGCGCGTTCTTATCATTGCCGGTTGCCAGCACCAGGATGCCGAAAATGATGGGCAACCAGATGGTGACGCTAATGACAGGTAATCCAAAAATCATGCTTTTATTCCTTATACTTTGGAAGAGAAAAATGGACAGTGGAAAATCCACTTCCTAATTTTCACTTGCTACTCCACGCGCTTAAAACCAGGTGCGTATGGTCAACAACACGAACACGCCGGTAATCATGGTGAACGCGTAATGATAGATATAACCGGACTGAAAACGACGCACCACGCCGGAAATTTTGCCGACCAGATTCGCGCTGCCATTGACCAGCAAACCATCGATTAAGAACTTGTCGCCAAACTTGGACAAGAAGGTACTCGCGCCGCGCGCACCACCGGCAAAGAACCAATCGTTGAAACGGTCGAAATAATATTTGTTGTCCAGCACGGTATATATCCACTGGAAACGTTTTTGGATCGCGGCGGGAATATCGGGACGCTTCATGTAAAAGAACCATGAAGTGAACACACCCGCAACCGCCAGCCAGAACGGCATTTCTATCATCTCACCGAAAGCCATTGCGAACGCGCCGTGAAACTCCTCATGCAACTCCTGAAAAACTTTGGCGTGTTCGGCGGAAACATAAATCGCGTCCTTGAAATAGCCACCGTACAACATCGGTTCAATTGCGATAAAACCAATCACGACTGACGGAATCGCGAGTAATACCAGCGGTAATGTCACCACCCAGGGCGACTCATGCGGCTTCTGACCGGGCGCAAGACCGTGATGTTCATGTTCCTCTTCATCATGTGCGCCGGCATGTTCGTCATGCGCATCTGCATGAGCGTGTGCCACACTTGTCGCCGCATGAGCATCATGTGCCTGTGTTTTGCCGAAACGCTCTTCGCCGTGGAACACCAAAAAGTACATGCGGAAAGAATAAAACGCCGTCACGAACACGCCCAACAGCACGGCGATATACGCGATGTTATGTCCCGGTGTGTGCGAATTTGCCACCGCTTGAATAATACTTTCCTTGGAATAAAAACCGGAGAAGAATGGCGTGCCGATCAAGGCCAGCGAACCGATCAGGGAAGTAATCCA
Organism: Gallionella sp.; assembly: GCA_049693175.1. Taxonomy (GTDB): domain Bacteria; phylum Pseudomonadota; class Gammaproteobacteria; order Burkholderiales; family Gallionellaceae; genus Gallionella. The sequence continues at coordinate 10,756 of JBAVPP010000097.1, forward strand.
AGTAATCGGCATGTACTTGCGCAGCCCGCCCATGTTGCGGATGTCCTGATCGTGGTGCATCGCCATGATGACGCTACCCGCGCCCAAGAACAGCAAGGCTTTGAAAAAGGCGTGGGTCATCAAATGAAAGATCGCCACCGAATATGCCGACGCGCCCAGTGCCACGGTCATGTAACCGAGTTGCGACAAAGTCGAGTAGGCGATGACGCGTTTGATGTCGTTTTGGATGATGCCCAAAAAGCCCATGAACAGCGCGGTAATCGCGCCTATGATCATCACGAAAGACAAGGCCGCTTCGGAGAATTCGAACATCGGCGACATGCGCGCCACCATAAAAATACCGGCGGTCACCATGGTCGCGGCGTGAATTAAAGCAGAGATTGGAGTCGGGCCTTCCATCGAATCGGGCAACCA
>JBAVPP010000098.1:0-4656 GCA_049693175.1 Gallionella sp.
GTTGCGGTGAATCCGGCACTTTCGGTGTATCCACGCCACAGATCGCCACGCAAGTGCGTTTCCGCAAAGAGCATGAAATGAAAACCGGTGCGGACGCGTTGCGCGCCGATGGTTTTGCCGGTGACATTAAAGTGTTAACTTCCTGTCCCGCGTGTCAGCAAGGCTTAAGCCGTTACAACGACGATGCGGGCACGACCACCGACTACATCGTGGTGGAAATGGCGAAACATTTGCTGGGTGAAAACTGGATGGCGGACTATGTCGCCAAGGCCAATAACGGCGGCATCGAAAGAGTGCTGCTGTGAGTGAAAAACAAATCGCTCCCAACCTCGGCTTGCCAGGGGATGAGTCGCGCCTCACCCTGACAAGGGCGACTGGGGGGATTACGGTTTTAACTGATTGCGAACTGTGCGAACAAGACGGTGGTGTAGTAATTTTTCGCAATGATTTTTTGCGCGTGGTCTTGGTCGATGATGCCGACTATCCGGGATTTTGCCGGGTGATATGCAACGCGCATATCAGCGAAATGACCGATCTGGGAATCGCGCAACGCAGCCAGTTGATGATGACGGTGTGCAAAGTCGAACAGGCGGTGCGCGACATCATGCGGCCGGACAAAATCAATCTCGCCAGCTTGGGTAACATGACACCGCATCTGCATTGGCATATCATTCCGCGCCATGCCGATGACAAACATTTTCCGCAACCAATCTGGGGCACGCCGCAACGCGACGCAACACGAGTCGCGCCCGTTGGCTGGAAAAAACTGCTCACCGATACACTGCGTGCCCGCCTAGAAACATAACCATGCTGACACTGCCACTCGATCCCACCGACGATAGAGCCAATCCCGATTTCAAAGACGCGGGGAGTTGCCAAGTCTGGTTGGCGCAATTTCAACTGACCAATTTGCAGCGTGCGCACGGCCAGTTGCTGACCCAGTTGAACGAGTTGAATCGCTATCCCATGCATGGGTTGGAACGTTTGCGCACCTTGGAAGCGTTGCGTGAAACCGTGGACCACATTCAGGAAGAGATGGCGAAAAAATTGGTTGCCAAAGCCCTCCCGCTGAGTGAGCATGAGTTGATGATTTTCGTCGCGATCACGCAATTGTGGCAAGCGATGGTGGGGGGGTATCAGCGTTGCTTGCAAGCCTATCTGGCAGGCGACAAGAAGCTCGCGGACATAGGCGCGATGTTGTGTCAACGCTGCCTGCTTTATGGTGGTGCCGCTATTTTTGAACACTTGCGTAGTGGCTATGAATGCAATGCCAAATTCTGGTATCAGTTGCATGATCTTTATGCTTTTGCGGAAGAACACAAATTGCACGAGTTGCAGTTTGAGGACTCGCTGAACCTATATGGTGTCTCTGAAAGTTGCCGTAGCATCTATGTAAAAACCTTGCTGGCCTGTTATGCGCGCCCCGCCGAATTGAGCCGCACGCAATTGAAATTATTGGATCGCTGGCTGGCGACGTGGAGCAAAGAAGTGAGCGTGGACATGCGCTACAGCACCAGCAAAGGCGACGCGCAACCGCTGGCGGTGGACTTGTCCGACACGCAAGGTTTGCAAACAATCGCGCAAGCCAAGGGTTTGAAATTACGCTATTTGCCTATGGTGCCGATGAGCAAATTGTTGCGTGTCAAAATTATTTTATTGCAGCAGGGCGCGAGTTTGGAAGAGGTCGGGCTGGGCGAGTTGCCGAGCAACAATGTCGCCATCGAGTTGCTGATGTTTTTGCACGAGTGCTGGTGCGAAGAAGATAAAGACAGAAGTCTGTTGCGCGACAGAATCGGCGAGCAAGTATTATTTTGCTACACACCGGAAATGATTTTTGCCGGACTCAAAGGTCGGGTGATTGGTCCGTCGTTCAATCACAACATGGACAATCAGATACGCAAGCAACAAGAGAATTTCGGCAGGGTGGTCATTGAGACCAAACCGGATAAATCAGCATTCAACTCACATGAAGAATGGATGTTGGATGATGAGTCGGTGTTGGGTGCGAAATTGACCCGTCAAAATCATGCGCAAGGCAGATTGAGCTTGCATCAATTGGTGGCCGTGCAGCGTTACGCGCAACAGCCTTTCAGATTGGGCGCGGTGGCATGGCTGAATATTTCCGTGCGCGGTTTGCTGCAACTTGGAATCAGCTATTTGCCCGGCACGCCGGAGCCCGTGCATGTTCAAGTCGCATCAGGTTCGCTGCAAGTGGCATTCCTGATGCCTGCGGTTGTCGCGTCGCGCTCACCGGCCAGTTTGATTGTGCCGCGCAATATCTATAAAGCCGGTGGCCTGTTGCAAATCACCCATGCGAACGGCGCAATAAAAAATGCCAAAATGGGCATCAGCGTGACGCGCGGCTATGACTATGAACGTATCAGTTTTACGCTGAACTGAATTAGCTGCCTTGCGCCGAAAATTTTTTGTGATGGCAATGCGTGCTTGCTTATGCTGTTATTTGACGGTGCGCTTTATCGGGAACACGATGGAGAAAGTGCTGCCTTTGTTTTCCACACTCAATACTTCCAGTTTGGCTTGGTGGCGCAGCGCGATGTGTTTGACGATAGCCAATCCCAGTCCCGTGCCGCCAGTTTCGCGTGAGCGGCTGCGATCCACGCGATAAAAGCGTTCTGTCAAACGTGGAATATGGTGTTGCGCGATACCGATGCCGCTGTCTTGTACCGAATAAATCGGCTGTTCATCACGTTCTCCCCAGCGCACTAAAATTTCCCCGCCCGACGGGGTGTAGCGGATTGCGTTGCTGAGCAGATTGACGAACGCGCTGCGCAATTCGTCATGGTTGCCGGAGAGATTTTTCGCGCTGGCGACTTCCAGTTTGATGATGTGTTTGCCAGAACTCAGCGACACACCATCCTGATAAACATCGTTCAGTAGCGAGGCAATTTCGACCGCTTCCTCTTTTAATGGCGTGTGGTCGTTTTCCAATCGCGACAGGGTCAGCAAATCGGCGACCAGATTGTCCATGCGCTTAGTTTGCTCGGCCATGAGAAACAAAGCGCGGCTGATTTGCGTGTGATTGAGATCGTCCATATCTTGCAGGTTTTCGACGAAGCCGTTGACCACGGTGAGCGGGGTGCGCAACTCATGTGACACATTGGCGACGAAGTCGCGGCGCATGGTTTCAATGCGCTCCAATTGCGTGATGTCACGGCTGATGAGCAGATGCTTGCCCTCGCCGTAGGCGATGAGTTTGATCGACAGGCGCAACTCATCGTGGCGTGCCGGTGTCATCACCAGCGGTTCGTTGAAATTTGCCTCTTGCAAATAGGCGATGAATTCCGGTTGGCGCACCAGATAAGTGATGTCCTGCATGATGTCGCGTTGAGCGTTCAAACCGAAGTGGAATTCGGCGAGCGGGTTGCACCACTCGATGCGATTGGCCGCGTTAAGAATCGCCACGCCGTCGGGCAAGGCAGCAGTCGCCATTTCGATGTGTTGCAGTTCGGCGGCAAGATCGAGTTTGGTCTGCTGGTGACGTTTGACCATCTTGTACAACAGCGAGAATGCCTCGTCCCAGATGCCGCTGGCTTCGGGTATGGTTTGCAGGTCGGGCGCGGCGAGCCAGCGACTGAGTTTGAATAATTGCCAGGCGTGACGCGCCATTTGAAACAACAGCACGACGATCAAAAATAACAGCGCGGGCGTGAGCGAAAATGCGATCCAGATTAATAGCGCGACTACGATGCCAAATACCACAGGCATACTTGCCCTGAGCCAATAATCGATCACATGAATCTTTCGTTAGTTAGTTGAAAAACGGTAGCCGCTACCACGCACAGTTTGAATCAGATTATCCAGCCCGGTGGGTTCCAAGGCGGCACGCAAACGGCGGATATGCACATCGACCGTACGCTCCTCGACAAACACCTGGGTTCCCCAAACTTGATCCAGCAATTGGGTGCGACTATATACCCGCTCGGTGTGTGTCATAAAGAATTGTAGCAAACGAAACTCGGTCGGGCCCAAGTCTATGCTGTGGCCTTTTGCTATGACGCGGTGCGTGGTGGGTGAAAGTTCCAAACCGCCCGCGCTGACGTTTTCATCCGGCATGATGGGAATGTGGCGGCGCAACACGGCACGAATGCGTGCCATCAATTCGCGCGGCGAAAAAGGTTTGGTGATGTAGTCGTCCGCGCCGGATTCCAAGCCCAATATTTTGTCGCGTTCATCGCCGCGCGCGGTGAGCATAATGATGGGAATGTCGCAGGTACGCGCATCGGCGCGCAACTGTTTGGCGATGACCACGCCGCTGGTTTCCGGCAGCATCCAGTCCAGCAGAATCAGATCCGGCGCGTGATCGCGCACCTGTTGCCAAGCTGTCGGTGCATCCTCCGCGCGCAATGCGACGAAACCCGCTTGCACGACGTTAAATGCCAACAGCTCGGCGATGGCCGGCTCATCTTCCACAATCAATATCTTTGCTTGCACGATCACTCCTTAAGTTTCATTGTGAGGCGGTGAGGATATGACGGAATGATGACAGTAATATGACATGAAATTTATCAAATTACTTTTTGTCCGCAGATTCGCGCCGATTAACAACCAACGCTATTTTTATTTTAAAACTCGCGCGAGCGGAATGCGTACAACATAAAAATCTGTGCGAATTTGCGCAATCAGATGAAGTTAGTC
>JBAVPP010000099.1:0-5340 GCA_049693175.1 Gallionella sp.
CCGTCGCAGGTGTCCACGCCGCTCCTGCAGGCATCACAACGGTATTCGTGCCGCCACTCATGCTCAAGGCAGATGGTGCAAATGTCGAACCCGTCGCCGCCACGATGCTGTTTGTGCCGTTGCTAAATGCTAGCGTTCCGCTGCCGTTGAACGCGCCGCTCAAAGTATTCGTCCCACCAGCAAGCGTCAACCCTGCTCCCAAACCCACGTTAAATGCGCCAGTACTTGAACCACCACTCACCAAGGTCAATGTTCCAGCGGTGATATTGACACTATTCGCCGCAGTACTGTTGTTGTTAAAAGGCACAGAGAAATAAGTATTGCCCGCGACATTCAATGCACCCGCCCCCAGAATATTAAAACTACCCGGCAAACCCACTCCTTGGTAAACGTTCAAATTGTTGCCCGTCCAAGAGCCGCTATTGTTTATCTTTGCCGAATTTAACAAATAAAGGTTGGCGGAACTACCATTTACTGTTTGCGTTGTTGTTCCCTGTGTGTTGAGCGTAGTGCCATCTAAAGACAATGTACCATTCAATGACGTTGCACCCGTGACTGTATATCCAGCTCCAGTCAAAGTCCCGCCCGCCACATTCAGCGCACCCACCGTCGTTGGTGCGAGCGTGGACAGATAACCGGAGTTCACATTGATGGTGCTGAAACTATTAGATGCAGTGTTGTTCAAATTCAACGTGCCGCCACTTATGCTTAACGAAGACGAAGTCAAATTGCCGCTTAGTGCTGTACTGCCTCCGGTAAAAATAATTGATCCGATTCCAGGCGTGACCACACCAGTTAAGCCGTAGTTGCCCACGCTAATCGAGCCACCAAACAGTGACAATGTATTGGCAACCGTTGCGCTACCCGTCGCACCATGATTCAGAGCAAGGCCGAGTGCCCCAGCGGTGGCTGTAATCGGTTGATTGATAAAAATGCTGTCGGCAGCGTTCATGGTCAGCGTTGCCCCCGTGGCGGGCAGTTGCGCCAAAATAGGTGCATTCACGGTTATGTTACAGGTGCCGCATATACCTGCCCCAGTGTTCAACACCACATTCGTGCCTAACGACAATGCCCCTTGGATGACGGTATTGGTAACCGTTGAAGTCGCGGCATTCGCCAGAAAATTCGGATTAAGTGTATCCAGTGTTCCCACAGTTGGAGTTGAGACCACCGTGATGGCGAATGGATCTAATAACCATGTTCCGCCTTTACCATGCGCCGCAGCAACATCTGCCGGATTACTGACATCCAAAAAGTGTTTGCCCGACGTTTCGATGAATCCGCCATTACCTCCTGTGCTACCACCTTTGGCAGAAATATTTCCGAACACTCGCGTCGTATCGTCCGACCATACGATAAGTTTTCCGCCGTTGCCATTTTGCGTGGCATCCGCGCTGATGCTGGCGATAGGTGCGAGATAAGTGACTTGCGCATTTTGCACGTTCGCATTTTTGCCCTGATAGTCACCGCCTATCAACACTGTTCCACCGCCCTGTGTGCCGTTCGCACTGACCGTTGCGCCATCCAGCACGCCGACCTGATTGCCCAACACTTCGACCGCGCCACCCGTTATGCCATTCGCCGAAACGCTCCCGCTAATTTCACTGCGCACACTAGCTTTGAACACGATTTTACCGCCTTGCATAGTCGCGCTATCCGCGCTCACCGTGCCACTGTTTCTGACCATCGCGCCATACAAACCCAAGTTACCCGATGAGGCAATCAGCTTGCCGACATTGGTCGCATTACCCGCTGGTGCAGTGATGTTGACGCGCAGATTAGGATTGGTGGTGTCGACCAGTTCAACGCTATGTCCAGCCACCAGCAAAATCTCGCCATTCGGCGCGGTGATCACACCCGTGTTCTCTACATTGGGCGCAATGAGATAGATTTGCCCACCGCTTTGCGCGTTGATATTACCCGCGTTGCTGACATTGCCCGCACTGGGAACGGAAGTGAAATTATATTGACCGGACAGAAAGTCCGCGTTACTTAAATTAAGTGTGGAGGCAACCATTCCCGCCACATCCACCGTCGAGCCTGAGCCAAACACGATGCCGTTTGGGTTGATTAAAAACACCCGCCCATTGGATTGCAAACTACCAAGTATGCTGGATGGATTGTTGCTGATGACGCGATTCAAAACTGCGGACGTGGCGGATCGTTGTGCGAAGCTAGTAACTTCGTTTTGCTGGATGGAAAAATTTTGCCAGTTGATGATGGTGCCAGGCGTGTTGGTAACCGTGAGTGTGTTGCCGACATTAGTAAAATTTGCCTGCCCACTCACCACCGACGCACCTACCGGATTTGCCCGCGCAGACTGCATTCCGAACGCGATGAGTATCGCCACGAAACTGGAAACAAATTTGAAGTTCGTCCGTTTACAACTAATGGTCGCGCGCACAACGACATCCCCCAGATTTTTTATTTTTTATTTTGTTTTGCCTCAAATTATCCGCTCCTAATTGTCAAAAAGAAACCCCTCTTAAATAATTAGACCATTCACCCTGTTTCCCACTCAACTTATTCATTTTTAACGTTTGATTATCATGCCACTGGAGTTTTATATTCGACTAATTTAGTATGCCGAGAACCAACTCCCCCTTTAAAAAATATCACCCCCAAAGGAAATATTGTGAAAATAAAATCATTCCATCCCCCGCAACGCGTACTGATGGGTCCCGGCCCTTCGGATGTCAGCCCGCGCGTGCTCGAAGCTTTGTCGCGTCCGACGCTGGGTCATCTCGACCCGCTGTTCGTACATCTAATGGATGAAATGAAGACCTTGTTGAAATATGCCTTCCAGACCAAACACGAATTAATCATGCCGGTCTCCGCACCCGGTTCAGCGGGCATGGAAACCTGCTTCGTCAATTTGGTTGAACCGGGCGACAAAGTCATCGTGTGCCAGAACGGTGTGTTCGGTGGACGCATGAAAGAAAACGTGGAGCGTTGTGGCGGCGTTGCCGTGATGGTGCAAGACGACTGGGGTCGGGCGGTCGATGCGCAAAAATTGGAGGACGCGCTCAAAGCCAATCGCGATGCGAAAATCGTTGCTTTCGTCCATGCCGAAACTTCAACTGGCGCGTTGTCCGACGCGCAAACACTGGTCGCTGTTGCGCACAAATATGGCTGCCTCGCCATCGTCGATGCGGTCACCTCGCTGGCGGGCTCTCCGCTCAAAGTGGACGAATGGGACATAGACGCAATCTATTCCGGCACGCAAAAATGTTTGTCGTCCACGCCGGGTTTGTCTCCCGTGAGCTTTAGCGCGCACGCCCAAGACAAAATTAAAAATCGCAAAACCAAAGTGCAAAGCTGGTTTCTGGATTTGAATCTGGTAATGGGTTATTGGGGCGGTGCGACCAAGCGCGCTTACCATCACACCGCGCCCATCAACGCACTGTATGGCTTGCATGAAGCATTGGTGATTTTGCAGGAAGAAGGCTTGGAAAATTCTTGGGCGCGTCATCAAAAAAACCATCTCGCCTTACGCGCAGGATTGGAAGCGATGGGGCTGAATTTCATCGTGCCTGAAGCGGATCGTCTGCCGCAACTCAATGCCATCACCGTGCCACATGGCGTGGATGAAGCGGCAGTACGTGCACTGTTGTTGTCCGATTATCAACTGGAAATCGGCGCGGGTCTGGGCGCGATGGCGGGCAAAGTGTGGCGCATCGGCTTGATGGGCCACGCCAGTCATCCGGGCAATGTGCGCCTGTGTCTTGCTGCTTTGGACGATGTGCTGGGTCGTTTGAACGCGCCGGTGCAGCGCGGTGTCGCGGTGGATGCGGCGAATAAAATTTACGCCGCATAACTTAGCCCGCCGCGCCTCTCGATCTAGGAAACGCTGTGACGGAAATTAAAATCCCCGCACTGGTCGAGATGGATATTCCGCCCATCTTGGCGATGGCAAAATTGGAACGTCTAAAGCGCGAGGACGTGCCAACATTGTTGGCACAAATGTTGGCACGTCCCGGTGATGAAGCGCATCTGCTGATGAACCAGTTTCAACTTTTTTCCATCGCGGGCAATCAAACGTTCGCGCTGGAAATGTTTCAACTAGCCTTGGCGCAGCAAGTCATTTATCGTGTTGAAAACACACAGCCGCCCGCCTTACGTTTGCTGGCGTTGATGGGTGCGGGCGACACAACTGATAACACGCCGCTGGATTATTTGATTGAAAATTCCGACATCCGGCTCGACTTACTTTTCATCGTGCCTGGGCAGCCTCTGCCTGACATCATTCCCGACCACGATGTCGCTATCGTCGCACTGGGCGAGTCCAGCAAAAATCAGGCAACGATCGCACTGATGGAAACGCTGATTTCGCACTGGCCGCGTCCGGTGCTGAATCATCCGCGCCATATCCGTTTGTGTGCCAGAGACCGTCTCTACCAACACCTGAAATCGATTCAAAATTTGCTGATTTCGCCCACCTTGCGCTTCCATAAATTGGAGTTGGCGCGTATCGCAACGCAAGGACTGAAAATCGCTGAGACTAATTATCCGATGACCATCCGCCCCATAGACACGCAGGCTGGAATAGGCCTGTCCAAAATAGCGACCCCCGAAGAGCTGAATGCCTATTTGCAACCGGCAAGCGCGCAGGAATTTTTTGTTTCGTCTTACATTGATTATCGTCACGCCGATGGGCTGTATCGCAAAATCCGCATCGCCTTAATCGACGGTTTGCCTTATGCCTGCCACCTTGCCATAAGCGAACATTGGATAGCTCATTATAAAAATTCTGGCATGTCGGAAAGCGTTGCCAAACGTGCGGAAGAAGAAAAATTTATGCGCGATTTTGATAGCGATTTTGCGCTGCGACATGGTGAAGTGTTGCGCGAAATCGCAGCGCGCATTGGGCTGGATTATGTGGTGATAGATTGCGCTGAAACGCGCGATGGCAAATTTATTTTATTTGAAGCCGACAATCGTGGCTGGGTACACGCCACCGACCCGCTAGAACTGTTTGCCTACAAACAAGTTCCTATGCGCAAGACTTTCGATGCGTTTCGCACGCTGCTTTTCAAAACGCAGAAATAAGGTATTTTTTCCGCGCTATTCCCCTAAAGGTTTTACAAAACTTGCCGATAAACTTCCTTACGATGACGGATAAGGCGAATTCCGCCCATCCTTCTATTTTTATTTTGTGAAGGAGACTCCCATGAGCTCAATTGGCAACATTTCAAATCTAAACAATTTATCCGCCCTGCAACCCACCTCAAACGCCACTCAGCGCGTAGCCGGTGGCGACTCGGACGGCGATAGCGATGGCAGTCGCGGCTCAGGTGGCGTGGGAAAATCCAACTTCATGAATGCCATCGCTCAGGCACT
>JBAVPP010000100.1:0-3987 GCA_049693175.1 Gallionella sp.
AGCCAAAGCTACCGCCCGGACTGGGTGAGCGTGTATGAAAGTTTGCATCCGCAAGGCAAAGCATCCGACATCGACAAATTGCTGGAAAAACACGCGTCACTGGCCAAGCGTCTGAAAAAAATGCTAGACCTGCTCAAGCCGCAAGACAAGGTGCGCATCCGTTATCAGGAAGAAGGCAGCGAGCTGGATTTGGATGTGGCATTGCGTTCGTTGATTGATTTTAAGGGCGGTTCGTCACCCGATCCGCGCATCAATATGAGCCATCGCAACGATGGTCGCAACATCGCGGTGATGGTGTTGTTGGATTTGTCCGAATCGCTCAACGAAAAAGCGGCGGGTAGCGAACAAACCATTTTGGAACTGAGTCAGGAAGCCGTGTCTTTGCTGGCGTGGGCGGTGGAAAAATTGGGCGATCCGTTTGCCATCGCGGGCTTTCATTCCAACACCCGTCACGATGTGCGCTACTTGCATATCAAGGGTTACAGCGAAGGATGGGATGACGAAGTGAAGGGACGATTGGCGGCAATGGATGCCAGTTATTCCACGCGTATGGGGGCGGCGATGCGTCATGCCGCGCACTATCTGGACAAGCAACAAGCCGACAAAAAACTGATGTTGATATTGACCGATGGTGAGCCCGCCGACATCGACACCAAGGATGGTCGCATTTTGATTGAAGACGCAAAAATGGCGGTACAGGAATTGGATCAGCAGGGCATTTATGCCTACTGCATCAATCTTGATCCCAAGGCGGATGAATATGTCGCCGATATTTTTGGCAGGCAATACACCATTATCGACAAGGTGGCGCAGTTACCGGAGAGATTGCCTGAGCTGTTCATCTCCCTGACCAAGTAATCTTGCCCACAGGGCAAGGCAGAAAAGCGGTAGAATTACGCGTTAAATTTTTAATAACAGACTATAAACAACCGAGGGAGAAAATAGCATGAGCAAGAGTCTTATCCAATTTATCATCGAAGAACAACGTCACATTCCTAACGCCAGCGGCGAATTCACCGGTTTGTTGAGCGACGTGGTATCCGCTTGCAAACAAATCGCGCATGACGTGAACAAAGGCGCGCTGATAGGCGTGCTGGGCAGCGCGGGTAGCGAAAACGTGCAAGGCGAAACACAAAAGAAACTCGACATCATCACCAACGAAGTGTTCATCAAAGCCAACGAATGGGGCGGTCATCTGGCGGGTATGGCTTCCGAAGAAATGGATGATGTGTATGAGATTCCCAAGCAATATCCACGCGGCAAATATCTGATTACTTTCGACCCATTGGATGGTTCTTCCAATATCGACGTGAACATTTCAGTCGGTACGATTTTTTCCATCTTGCGTTGCCCGGAAGGCGTGACTGATCCGAAAGCGGCGGATTTCTTGCAGCCTGGAACAAAACAAGTTTGCGCGGGTTATGCTTTGTACGGTCCTAACACCATGATGGTTATCACCACCGGTCATGGCGTGAACGGCTTTACTTTGGATAGGGACGTGGGCGACTTTTTCCTGACTCACCCGAATATGCAGATTCCTGCAGATACACAAGAGTTCGCCATCAATATGTCGAATCGCCGCTATTGGGAAGAGCCAGTGCAGCGTTATGTGGAAGAGTGTGTGAAGGGCAAAGACGGCGGTCGTGAAAAGAATTTCAATATGCGTTGGGTGGCTTCTATGGTTGCCGAAGTACACCGTATTTTGACGCGCGGCGGTATTTTCATGTACCCGTTCGACACTAAAGAGCCGGGTAAAGCGGGCAAGCTGCGTTTGTTGTACGAAGCGAATCCGATGTCTTTCATCGTTGAGCAAGCCGGTGGTGTGTGCTCTACCGGTCGTGAGCGCATCATGGAATTGCAACCACAAGGTTTGCACCAACGTGTGCCAGTGATCTTGGGCTCCAAGAACGAAGTAGAGCGCGTGGTTGCTTACCATAAAGGCAAGTAATTATGAGTGCAAAGCCGCTGGTATCCATCATCATGGGTAGTGCCAACGACTGGGAAGTCATGCAGCAATCCGCGCGTGCTTTGCAGGATTTCGGCGTGACTTTCGATGCGCGTGTGATCTCGGCGCATCGTTCGCCGGACTTGCTGTTCGACTACATCAAACAAGTTAGCGCGGATGGTGTGCAATGCTTCATCGCCGGTGCGGGTGGTGCGGCGCATTTGGCTGGCGTGATTGCGGGCAAGACCACACTGCCGGTGTTGGGTGTGCCGATTCCGTCCAAGTATCTCAAGGGTATGGATTCCTTATTGTCGATTGTGCAAATGCCCAAAGGCATACCGGTGGCGACGTTTGCCATCGGTGAGGCGGGTGCGGCAAATGCGGGTTTGTTTGCGGTTTCCATGCTGGCGTTGAACGATAAAAAGTTGGCGAAAAAGCTGACGGATTATCGTTTGAAACAAGCCGAGCAAATCGCCGCAACCACCCTGCCCGCTTTGCAGTAAGCTGGTTGTTTTTGTCGTTGTGCAAAAGCGAGGCGAGTCCTCGCTTTTGATTTTCAAATTTTGATTTAGGAAGCTGATATGAGCGCATTACACCAATCCACATTGACCAGTTTGCCCTTGTTGCACCGAGGCAAAGTGCGTGATCTTTACGAAGTGGATGCGCAGCATTTGCTGATTGTGCAGACGGATAGATTGTCCGCGTTCGACGTGATTTTGGATGATCCGATTCCGGGCAAAGGTGAAGTGCTGACGGCGGTTTCCAATTTTTGGTTTGCGAAATTGCAGCATGTCATTCCGAATCATTTGAGCGGCATCGCGCCGGAATCTGTGGTCAAAGGCGAGGCGGAAATCGCACAAGTAAAAGGGCGCGCTTTCGTCACCAAAAAACTTAAACCGCTGCCCATCGAAGCCATTGTGCGCGGCTATTTGGTGGGGTCGGGTTGGAAGGATTATCAAAAGACTGGCACGATATGCGGACTGGCTTTACCCAAGGGTTTGCGCGAGGCGGAAAAATTGCCTGAACCGTTGTTTACGCCATCGACCAAGGCGGCGGTGGGCGATCACGACGAAAATATTCCCTACGCGCAAGCGGTGGAATTGCTGGGTGAAAAAATGGCGGCACAAGTGCGCGACGCGACACTGGCGTTATACACGGAAGCAGCGAATTACGCGGCGACCAAGGGCATTATCATCGCCGATACCAAATTTGAATTTGGCGTGGATGACGCAGGAACGTTGTATTTGATAGACGAGGCGTTAACGCCAGATTCATCGCGTTTCTGGCCTGCCGATCAATATCAAGTTGGCAGTAATCCGCCCAGTTTTGACAAGCAATTTGTGCGCGATTGGCTGGAAGCATCGGGCTGGAACAAACGCGCACCCGCCCCTCGCGTGCCCGCCGATGTGCTGGAAAAAACCGCCGCAAAATACCGCGAAGCGCAACAACGTTTGCTAGTCGCATGACCACACCCCGGCAGCTCATACAAGGCTTTGCGCGGTTTCGCGGCGCGCATTTTTCGGCACAAGATGTGATGTATCGCAACTTGGTCGAACAGGGTCAAACGCCCAAATTTTTGATTGTGGGATGTTGCGATTCTCGCGTCGACCCGGCCTTGATTTTTGATTGCGCGCCGGGCGATTTATTCGTGATACGCAACGTGGCGAATCTGGTGCCGCCCGTGGAAGGTCGTGCGGGTCATCACGGCACGACCGCCGCGCTGGAGTACGGCGTAAGAAATTTGGGTGTGGAACACATCATCGTGCTGGGTCACGCGCATTGTGGCGGCATCCAAACGCTGATGAAAACCGGTGGCGCAAGCGACCCGGATTCATTTATCGATGACTGGATGAAGTTGGCGGAAGGTGCGCGCGCCAGTGTGATACAAGATTTTACCGATGCGGACGATGAGCAACGGCAGCACGCTTGCGAACAGCGCGCGATTTTAGTGTCGTTGCAAAATCTGCACACTTTTAGTTGGATTGCCCAGCGCGTCGAGCTGGGAACGCTGACTTTGCATGGCTGGTATTTTGATATAGAGC
>JBAVPP010000101.1:0-5001 GCA_049693175.1 Gallionella sp.
AATGGTAATGCCGCGTTCCTTTTCCAAATCGTTGTTATCCATCACGCGTTCGGCGACGTGTTGGTGGGCGGAGAAAGAACCTGCTTGAGTCAGCAGCTTATCGACCATGGTAGTTTTACCGTGGTCAACGTGGGCGATGATGGCGATATTACGGAGTGCGCGGGACATGAATGCAGCCTTGCTAGGTTAAAGGGCGCGCATTCTAGCACAAGCTGGCTAACTACTCTTGCTAAACTCGCGTTGCGAGATGAAACTTTTATGACTTGTGGCGCGTATCAATAAATAAACCGCTCGCGCAAATCCAGCAGATTCAACTCGGTCAGAATTTGTTCCAGCCGTTCACGCGCATTTTTACGCGGCACGCCGGTGCGCTTGGCGATGATGAGTTCGTTTTTCATCGAATGTTCCCAGCCTATCAATTCCGTCGCGGTGACTTGATAGCCGTGCGCCTCCAGCAGCAGACAGCGCAAGGCATTGGTGAGTTGACTGCCAAATTCGCGGGTGTGAATGGGATGTCGCCAAATTTCCGATAACGCGGTTTTCGCGAACGATAGATTTTTATGTTTGTTCAAAACGGATGCGACTTCCGCCTGACAACACGGCACAAGCACGATGAACTGGGCTTGCTTGTGCAGCGCGAATTTAATCGCATCATCGGTGGCGGTATTGCAGGCATGAAGCGCGGTGACCACGTCAATTTTTTCCGGTAACTGCGGCGTGTGTATAGAATCTTCCACCGACACATTCAAAAAAGACATACGCGGAAAATTTAATTTCGCCGCCAACTGCTGCGATTTTTCCACCAACTCGGCGCGCGTCTCGATACCGTAAATATGCCCCGCCTCGCGTGCCTTGAAAAATAAATCGTAAATAATAAAACCCAGATACGACTTGCCTGCCCCGTGATCCACCAAACTCACGTCCGGCTTGCCCGTCAAGACTTCGTTCAGCAGCGGCTCGATAAAATGGAACAAGTGATAAACCTGTTTTAACTTGCGCCGACTGTCCTGATTCAACTTGCCATCGCGCGTCAAAATATGCAGCTCTTTAAGCAGCTCGATAGATTGGTTCGGTTTGATTTCTGGGATGTGGCTCATGTTGGAAACTGTCAGCAATGAAGCGCGTGATTATAAATGCGCCAACAAATGTTGGCTTGGAAACCGCAGCCATTCATTGTCATTGCTCATTTCCTATCGGTGTTTTAGAACCGATTGCGCCACTCGCGTAAAGCAATGAACACGGCCAGTTCAGAGCTATCGACGAGACCGCGTTGTTGCAGGGTGCATATAATTTCCGGACTGCTGCAACGCAAAAAAGGATTGGTGGCAAGTTCCAAAGCGATGCTGGAAGGCAGGGTCGGCAAGTCGGCATCGCGCAAATTCCGTGTGTCTAACGCGCGCTGTTGCAAAACAATATTATTCGGTTCGCAGGCCAGCGCGAAACGTATATTGGCGGCGGTATATTCATGGGCGCAATACACACCGGTAGTTGCGGGCAAGCGGCTCAAGCGTTGCAGCGAGTGATGCAGTTGCGCGAGCGTGCCTTCTTTATTTCTACCGCAACCCGCGCCGAACAACACGTCGCCGCAAAACAGGATTTCCGGTGTGTAAAATCCGATGTGATCGTCCAGATGGCCGGGGATTTCCATGATGTCGAACACCAGACCAAATTCATCCAACGATAACTTTTCGCCTTCGTGTAAATCATGGCTGATATGGGGATTAGCAGGATGTCTGCGTCCGTACACCGGCACGTTGTATACTTCGCGCAAATTTGCGATGCCGCCGATATGGTCGCCATGCCGATGTGTGCATAAAATCGCCGTCAATTCGAGTTGATGCGTGGCAAGAAAATCTAGCACTGGCGCGCTTTCACCGGGATCGACCACGACAGCATGACGGGCATTATGAATCGCCCAAATGTAGTTGTCGTTTAACGCGGGAATGGCAGTGATGTGCTTCACGGTATGAAAGAAGATTAAGCAATGTCCGATTGTAGTGTATCTGCGCAAAGTTTGAACGAATGGTTTACTACCGCCCAAGGGCAGTATGTGTTGCGGCGCGAGCAAGCTTATTTCGACAAAACGGTGGCGGATATTTTTGGTTTCAACGCGCTGCAGTTGGGCATGAACCAGCATGAGTTTTTGCGTCAGAGCCGTATGCCGCTGCGTGTGCGCGCCGGTGATGAGCCGGATTCAAATGTGCGTTTGTGCCACGACGAATTACCGTTTGCCAATGAAAGCATGGATCTTTTGTTGTTGCCGCATATACTGGAATTTTCACCACATCCGCACCAGATTTTGCGCGATGTCGAACGCGTGTTAATGCCGGAAGGCAACCTCATCATCAGTGGTTTTAATCCCATTAGTTTGTGGGGACTGCGCCGCAAATTGGGTAGCAAAAACGGCTATCCTTGGTGCGGTGATTTCATCGCGCTAAAACGTTTGAAAGACTGGCTGGCCTTGCTCGGCTTTGTGGTGGTCGGCGGGCGGTTCACCGCCTATGCCCCACCTTTTCACCATACCGCGACATTGGAACGTTGCCAGTTCATGGAAGCGGCAGGCGATCGCTGGTGGGCGGTCAGCGGCGGCGTTTATTTTTTACATGCGATAAAACGCGTGCCGGGCATACGTCCG
This sequence comes from Gallionella sp., assembly GCA_049693175.1. Classification (GTDB taxonomy): domain Bacteria; phylum Pseudomonadota; class Gammaproteobacteria; order Burkholderiales; family Gallionellaceae; genus Gallionella. The sequence continues at coordinate 2,636 of JBAVPP010000101.1, forward strand.
ATACAACCCAAATGGAATAAGCAATTGGTGAGTAATCTATTACCCGTCGCGCCCAAATTGAATAACAACAAAACGCATAACGAAACCGATCCGCAATGAATAAAACCGTAGTCGATATTTTTACCGATGGCGCATGCAAGGGTAATCCCGGCGTGGGCGGTTGGGGCGCGCTGTTGCGCACTAAAGGCGTGGAGCGCGAGTTGTTCGGCGGCGCGCGCGACACTACCAATAATCGTATGGAATTGATGGGTGCAATTTCAGCATTGGAAGCATTGAAACGCCATTGCCATGTGCGTCTGCATACTGACTCAAAATACGTGATGCAAGGTATTACCGAATGGATAGATAATTGGAAAAAACGCGGCTGGAAAACCGCCGACAAAAAGCCGGTGAAGAATGAAGATTTGTGGCGTAGGTTGGACGCGCTGGTAGCGAATCACAACATAGAATGGATATGGGTGAAAGGTCATACGGGACACGAGGGCAACGAGCGCGCCGATGAGCTGGCGAACCGTGGCGTGGAAATGATATTGGAGAAAGCTGATGCGTAAAATCGTACTGGACACGGAAACCACCGGACTATATCCCGATCAGGGACACCGCATCATTGAAATCGCCGCCATCGAACTGGACGGGCGTAAAGTCACGCAGCGGCATTTTCACCACTATCTCGATCCCGAACGCGAAGTCGATGAAGGCGCGGCGAAAGTACACGGCTTCACTTGGGACATGCTGCGTGGTCGCGCCAAATTTGCCGACATCGCCGGTAGTTTTTTAGAATTTATTGATGGTGCGGAATTGATTATTCATAACGCGCCATTCGATATGGGGTTTCTCAATAACGAATTAAAATTGATGGGTTTGCCACCGTTGCAAAACGAAGTGATGGACACGCTCAAAGTGGCGCGCGACATGCATCCGGGCAAGAAAAATAGCTTGGACGCATTGTGCAGCCGTTATGAAATCGACAACACGCACCGCAGTCTGCACGGTGCGTTGCTGGATACCGAGTTACTGGCGGAAGTTTATTTCGCCATGACGCGAGGACAAAATAGTTTGCTGGGCGAAAACGACGATACGCCTCCAGCCCGCTCGCAAGCGGTATTCGATCAGGACGCGTCACGCCCCGCGATACGCGTGCTCAAAGCCAGCGATGAAGAATTGGCTTTACATGTACAACAACTTGCCGATATAGACAAAACCAGCAAAGGCGCGTGCCTTTGGAAAACCATGGAGAACGCATGATGCAAGTGTTCAGACGCTCTACCCTCATCACTGTCGTGTTGCTAGGTATGCTCGGCTATTTGCTGCTCTGCACCTATATGTGGGCGACCCAAGAGCAACAAATATTCGAGCCCACGCCTATTTTGCAAAGCAATCCCGAACGCATGGGCATGGAATACAAAGAATTCAAAATTCCTTCCGGTAGCGGCGAACAGCGTGGCGAATTGGATTCATGGTGGATACCCGCTGCGCACAGCGACTCTGTAACGCTGCTGTATTTGCATGGCAATGACCGCAACATCTCCAGTAACTTGACTCATGTGCAACGCCTGCATGACCTCGGTTACAACGTATTGATGGTCGATTATCGCGGTTTTGGTGAGAGCACTGGCGGATCACCCAACGAGAAAAAAGTCTATGAAGATGCCGAGTCCGCATGGCAATTTGCCATCAAAGAAGGAAAGCTCAAACCGAATAAAATTTTTATTTACGGGCATTCATTGGGTGGGGCAATCGGAATTGATTTGGCGGTTCATCATCCCGATGCGGGAGGACTCATTGCCGAAAGCACTTTTACTTCCATGCAGGCGATGGGCGAATTGCGCTATGGTTATCTGCCCGTTGCGAGTTTGTTAAACCAACGTTTCGATTCACTGCAAAAAATCCCGCAACTTAAAATACCGGTGCTGTTTATACACGGCACATGGGACAAAGAAGTTCCTTACGAAATGTCGCAACAGTTATATGCTGCCGCCCCGCCACCCAAATTCATCACATTAATTCAGGGTGGGAGTCACAATAACAGCGGCGCAATCGGCTGGGTCGAATATCGTGACGCACTCAGCGGTTTTATCGAAAAATACCAACGCTAAACCTTCTCAAATAAAATAATAACGGCTCGTCAGAGCCCAGGAATCATTATGAAATCAGATGTCATTATTATCGGTTCGGGCGCGGCAGGCCTGATGTGTGCTTTGCAAGCCGGACAGCGCGGACGTTCCGTGGTGTTACTGGACCACGCAAAAAAATTGGCGGAAAAAATCCGCATCTCTGGCGGCGGTCGTTGCAACTTCACCAATCTCAATACCAAACCGGAAAATTTCATTTCCGAAAATCCTAATTTTTGTCGCTCCGCTTTGGCG
>JBAVPP010000102.1:0-18447 GCA_049693175.1 Gallionella sp.
ATTTTTCGCCCTGCTCAAAAAAAGCGCGCCGTTTCAGCAGCCCGGTCAAATAGTCGTGGTTGGCAACATAGCGCACCGCCGCGATGCTTTCCTGCATATCCAGATTTTGATTCACGCGACAGACCAGCTCCTCATAAGTGAAGGGCTTGGCGACATAATCATTCGCACCCAGCTTGAGAAATTGCACGGACAGCCGCCCGTTGTCCGATCCTGACATGCCTATCACCGCCAATCTGTCTTTGGCAAAGCGGCGGCGCACATGCGATAAAAAATGATAACCGTCCATATTGGGCATTTCGAGATCCACCAGCAGCAGCTTGATGTCGGATTGCCGCTCGATAATTTGCAGTCCCTCCACGCCGTCACACGCGCTTAATACCTGCAACCCCTGAACACGCAACATCTCCGCCAGCAAGCTCCGGCAGCTTTCCGAGTCATCAATCACCAGCACTTTGGTTTGCAAATTACGATGCAATCTGCCCACCATATCGACGATATACTCGTAAGCATTAATGCTGTCCTTGAGCACATAGTCGATCACGCCCTTGCCCAGGATTTTTGTGCGCATTTCCTCATCCATCATACCGGTCATCGCAACCACACGAATCTTTGCCGCAAGCAACACGTCTATCACTTCACCGTGATGGGCATCGGGCAAATTCAAATCGCTAATCGCCAGAAAAAATGGGTGATTCTTTTGCGCGATGATGGCGCGCACCTGCTCCAGCGTGGTTGCAATCAGCACATGACATCCCCACCGCTCGTGCAGCATTTGCGCCGCCATTTGCGCCAGCGAGCGTTGGTCTTCTATGAGCAGTATTTCGCCATCGATTTGATTGGTTCTTTTAGTCTTGCGCGGGCCGGTGCGGATGATGGACATGTCTGATTCTCCCTAATGTTTGGCCAGCAGCACATGCGCCAATACTTCCGAGCCGTTGCCCATATATTCCAGATCGTTGCACATGCTTTGCAACAAGGCGATGCCGCGCCCGTGCCGCAATTGGCTATGCTCGATGTTGTCGGTAAGACTCATTGCCTGATCGAAGCCATCGCCGCTATCGCGGATGAAGATTTTGAGACAATCGCATGATCCGCATTCCAGCTTTTCCAGATGCATCACAATCTCGCCCGCATCCAAAGCGGCAAGGCGTTTGCTGCGTTCGGTGAAATAATTTTCCAATCCGTCCGGCTGATTTTTTATCGAGGAATCGAGTTTGAGCACACCGTGATCCAGCGCGTTGTTGAACAATTCCGACAACACCAAAAATAATTTTCCATCGGCTTTTCCGCCGTCGATTTGTCCGGTGATATTGAGCAAAAATGGTACAACATCCAAACGTTTGAGTTGTTCGGCGGTCAGCGTCAGCGAAAATCCCCAGGAATATTTTCCGGATACCGACGCATCGCAAAAGCCGTCCGCCTCCAGGCTTTCATCGCTCCAGATTGGCAGCGTTTCGTTCGCCAACGGTTCTGCGGTATGCCGCATGCAATCGACCAATATCAGAGCAATGTCGTCCGCCGGAGCCGCGCCGTGCAGCTGATTTTCGATCGCCTCTTCTATGCGCCCGAACAATTGCTCGGAACTCGATTGCATCGCGCCCAACAACAAACCGTTATGTCCGAGCGGCAACCCGTCGCCCATGGCAATTTCGGTCGCGCCATCGGAACACATCATCAAATATCCCGGCTTGCCCTCAAAGTTGAAGTACTCCAAAGTCGCATCAAACTCACCGGGATCGACCACGCCCAAGGGCAGATGATTCGACACAAAACGATGCGTCACATCTTTGCCATTGGGGCGCAACAACAGCGCGGGCGGACAGCCACCATTCCAAACCTGTATGGTTTTGGTGTTCAGATTTATAGACACCATAATGGCGGCAACAAAACGCGGCAGCGGCAGATAATCACGCACCCGTCTATTGATCTCTCTGATGATGCTAGGGATATCAAAACCCTTGGCGGTCATCTGATAAAACGGTTGGGTGATAGGCATGACGGCCAGCGCGGCAGTCAAACCGTGTCCGGCACTATCCGCCAGCAACACATGCACGCGGTCATCCGGTGTGCGCGCCACGGCTATCATATCGCCGCTGAAATTCTCCGCCGGTCTAAGCAGAAAACGCACCAAAGGATCGTTGATTTTATCGAGCGCGACGAACTGCTTGATGAATTCCCGCGCCACCTCGGCTTCGTCTCGGATACGGTCGTGATAGGCCAACAAACGCTTGTTTTTTTCCGCCAGTTTCACCGACATATCCACACGCATTTGGAACGCGACAATCTTGGATTGCAGGATTTCATAGTTCAAGGGCTTGAGCAAAAAATCATCCGCGCCCGCATGTAAACCGCGCACCACATCTTCGTTGCTCATGTTAGCGGACATCAAAAATATCGGCACCCACGCATAGTCCCTGCGTATAACTCTGGCGACCTCATATCCGTCCATTTCCGGCATACGCACATCCAACATAATCAAATCGGGTATCGCGGCTGCCAGCAGCGTAATGGCTTCCGCGCCGTTGTCCGCCACGCTCACGTTATGCCCCATCTTTTTGAGCATCGCCGCAATCAACAACTGATTGAGCTCGGTGTCGTCCACCACCAACACATTCAAAAATTTCGCGCTTTGTTTGTCGTTCATCGCAGGCATCCCGAACGCTAAACGATAGTGAATAGTTTTTTGAAGTTGGCGATGTCGAGTATTTGCGCCACGGTGGCATTCGGATTACTCAACAAAACGGATTTATTGACTGCTTTGGCACGCTCCCGAAACAGCATCAACATCCCCAGCGCGGAGCTGTCGAGGTATTCGATGCCGGCAAGATTGATTTCCACAGTCGCCACCTCGGCCTGTTGCAGCAAGGGATCGTACGCATTTTTGAATGCGCGTTGCTCGTTGAAATCGAATCGTCCCGCCAGACCGATTACCGCCCGTCCGCCGCTGTTTGAAATATGAATATCCATGTTGCCTCCTTGTCAGTTGATTGCGCCGCCATGTCAAACATAACAACTCTTATATAAGATATATGACTACAAACGATGACGCGTTCCGCTGCCGGTCAACTTGGCCAGCACGCTATGCGCCATTTGTTGTATCGGCACAAGTTCGTGCACCGCGCCGATTTCTTCCGCCGCACGCGGCATCCCGTACACCACGCAGGTCGCCTCGTTTTGCGCGAAATTGTGCGCACCCGCCTGGCGCATTTCCAGCATCGCCGCCGCGCCATCCTTGCCCATGCCGGTCAGCATCACGCCGATCGCATTCGCGCCTATGCATTGCGCGGCGGAGCGAAACAACACTTCCACCGACGGGCGATGATGATTGACCGGCGCGGCCTGGCTGAGTTCGAGCACATAGTTGGAGCCGCTGCGTTTGACCAGCATGTGCGAATGGCCGGGCGCAATGTAAGCATGGCCGGGCAACACCCGTTCGCCATGCACGCCTTCCGCCACGGTGATTTTGCACAATCCATCCAAGCGCGCCGCGAACGATTTGGTGAACGCTTCCGGCATGTGTTGCGTGATCAAAATCGCGGGCGCATCGGCAGGCATGGGCATCAGAAATTCTTTGAGTGCTTCCGTCCCGCCGGTAGACGCGCCGACAATGATGAGCTTTTCCGTCCCGGTCAAACGGCTGCCCAACACCGGCAAGGTCTGAACCACCGCCGTACCCGCCGATATTTTTTTTAAGCGCGCTTTGGATGCGATGCGTATCTTGGCGGCAATCTCATCCGCATAGGCTTGCATACCATCCACAACGCCCAATTTCGGTTTGGCGAGAAAATCCACCGCGCCCAATTCCAACGCGCGCAAAGCGGCGGTCGAACCGCGCTCGGTCAGCGTCGAAATCATCAGCACCGGCAACGGATGCAGGCGCATCAGTTTTTCCAAAAAAGTCAGCCCGTCCATCTCCGGCATTTCCACGTCCAACGTCAACACATCGGGGTTCAGCGACTTAATCATCTCGCGCGCCTGCAAGGGATTGGATGCCGCGCCCACCGCCTCCATATCGGGATAACTATTGATGACCGTTTTCAAAATACTGCGTATCAACGCCGAGTCGTCTATGACCAGCACTTTGATTTTTTTGCCGCCGTTATTGGTCTCATTAAGCATTTTCATTCACCTATCAACTCATACTTAGAACAACTCCACATCACCCTGCACATCGGAAGACTTGATGCGCGTGATGTATTTTTGTTCACGTTGCACGATGGTGTCGTTATGCACCGTCAGCAATTTCTTCACCAGGGTGCGACCGGTAGTGGGAAAAAAATAGACTTTGCGCGGATAAATATCCAGCAGGTCTTGCGCCTTCACTTCGATTTTTTCGTTGTCCAGATAATCGAGCACAAATTCGGCATTGCGCTGTCCGACATTGGCGACGGTGAAGCCGCGCAGCACATTGCCGCCGCCAAACACTTTGGCTTCCAGATTGGAACGGCGCGCGCCATTCTTGAGCAACTGGTTAATCATCAACTCCATCGCGTAAGTGCCATAACGCCCCGCCAATCCAACCGGACCGCCACCGTCGTTATTGTTGTCCGGCAACATAAAATGATTCATGCCGCCTATGCCGGTGAGCTTGTCGCGTATACAGGCCGCGACACACGAACCCAACACCGTCACCAGCACCATATTGCGTCCGGTGACAAAATATTCTCCCGGCAATATTTTCACCGCTTCGATATTAAAATTTCTGTCGAAGTATTTGTTCGGTGAAATCACTTCTTCGTAGTTATGGTCTGACATAGCTTTCCCGTTAGGAGATTTCAGACTTGCTTTGCGCCAGTTTCATCTGCGGCGAAAGCTCATATACCGTTTTGTTGCGCAACTTAAAATACGCGTCCGCGTGATAAAAATTTTCCGAATGTCCGGCGTATAGCAATCCTTCGCTGCGCAACAGCGGAGCCATTTTTTTCAGGATCGCCAACTGGGTTTCCTTGTCGAAATAAATCATCACATTGCGGCAAAAAATCGCATCAACTTTGTCGCGTATCGGCCAAGTCACATCGAGCAAATTCAACTTTCTGAACGAAATCATGCTCTGCAACTCTGGACGCACTTTGACGTAACCTTGCTGCTCACCCGTTCCTCTAAAGAAGAATTTTTTGACCAAATCCTTGTCCAGTTTTTCCACTCTATCCAGCGTGTAAACGCCTTTGCGCGCGGCATCCAACACATTGGTATCGATGTCGGTGGCAATAATCTTCACCGGCGGCGTGAAGGTATTGAACGCTTCGATTGCCGTCATCGCCATCGAGTAAGGTTCTTCGCCCGTGGAACTGGCGGAACACCACAACACGATGGGATGGTTGCGCCCGATTTTTTTCATCTGCTCGGCGAGCAGCGGAAAATGATGCTGCTCCCTAAAAAATGAAGTGAGATTGGTGGTCAAAGAATTGGCGAACGCTTCCCATTCTTTTGCGTCGTTTTGTTCAAGGCGTTTCAAATATTCGGCGAAGGTGTTGATACCTGTCGCGCGCAGTCGTCGGGACAAACGGCTATATACCAATTCCTGCTTGCTATCGCCCAGCGAAATACCCGCGTGCTCATAAATCATTTTTCGCACGCGCTGAAAATCCTGCGTGGTGAACTGAAATTCGCGACTGCCGTTGTCTGCCATTTTTTACACCCTGGTTAGAAAGTCAGGATTTTGCATTTGGGATTTAGGAAAAACCGGTGCATCGCAATTGGCTCAATCCCAATTCCCAATTCCTATTTTTCAGAATTCTTTCCACTCACCATCTTCGGTGTCGTCCAATTTGGGTGCCTGCACTTTTACGCGCGCCACCGGACGCTTATTTGCGACGGGTAATTGTCGCGTCACGGCAGCTCGGCGCGCCGCCACGGGTGCAACTACATCCTCGCCACTCAATCTGAACGAATTCATCAATGCCGCCAGCTCCTGCGCCTGTTCTTCCAGCGATTCCGCCGCCGCAGCCGCTTCTTCCACCAAGGCGGCGTTCTGTTGTGTCACATCATCCATTTGCGTGATGGCGGTATTGACTTGCTCGATGCCCTGACTTTGCTCGGTCGATGCGGCGGTGATTTCCGCCATGATGTCGGTGACGCGTTTAACCGAGGTCACGACTTCGTTCATGGTCTTGCCCGCTTCATCCACCAGACGCGTACCCGCGCCGACTTTTTCCACCGAATCACTAATCAAGTCTTTGATCTCTTTCGCTGCCGCCGCGCTGCGTTGCGCCAGACTGCGCACCTCGCTTGCCACCACCGCGAAACCGCGTCCCTGCTCACCGGCGCGCGCCGCTTCCACCGCCGCATTCAAGGCGAGAATATTGGTTTGGAAAGCGATGCCGTCGATGACGCTGATGATGTCCACAATCTTTTTCGAGCTTTCGCTGATAGACGACATCGTGCCCACCACCTCGCCCACCACCGCACCACCTTTCACCGCGATGTCGGACGCGCTCAATGCCAGTTGATTCGCCTGTTTGGCATTCTCCGCATTTTGCTTAACGGTCGAAGTCAGTTCTTCCATGCTGGCGGCGGTTTCTTCCAAGCTCGATGCCTGCTCTTCGGTGCGTTGCGACAAATCGGTGTTGCCGCTGGCGATTTCTCTGGAAGCGGTACTGATGGTATCCGCCGCTTCTTTGATACGGCGGATGGTCGCGGTCAATTGCGCCACGGTGGTATTGGAATCGTCTTTCATCTGGCCGAATGTGCCCTCATAATCGCCGGAGATTTTTTCGGTCAAATCGCCATTCGCCAATGCCCCCAACACACGCACCACGTCTTCCATTCCGGTCGCGGTGGTTTCCAATAATTGGTTGATGTTTTTCGCCATCAGCAAGAAGAAACCGCTCTTGCCTTCTATCTTGATGCGTTGCGTGAAATCACCGCGCACCGCCGCCGAAACAATGTTGGAAATCTCTTCCTCTATCGCCAGCTCTAGGGTGCGGTCTATCCATTCCACCGCCGAACCCAGATGATCGCCCGCCCCATTGACCACCGAACTGACTGTCAGCGCGAAAGTTCGCACGCCTATTTTGATGCTGGCGCGATGCGTGCCGCGCAAACGCTCCAATGCCTGTGCCTGATGCGCCGGATTTTTGTGAAACTGGTCTATGCTGGAACCGATTAGATTGTTCGCGTCGAAGTTGGCAAAATCTTTGCGTATATCGTCCTGCGCCGCTTTGAACATTTCGGTAATCGCCTTGTTCATGTAAATGACATTGCGATTCTTGTCGGCGATCATCACATTGGTGCTGACATTATCCAGCCCGATTTTGATGCGCGTCACCTCATCGTTAATACGTTTGGCATCAGTCACTTCAAAGCCCATGCGTATTTGCAAAGATTTCATCGCATACAACAGCAAACCAATCTCGTCGCTGTTTTCGACATTAATGATGTCGTGATATTGACCCTGCGAAATGCGATCGAGCTGAACAGATGCCAGCTTCAGTGAACTGACAATATACCGCACCAGCAATATGCCCATGGCGATGGCGATCAGCAAAGACACAGCCGAGATCACCGCTTGCCAACGCATCATGGAGTCCGACTCATCAACGGCAATTTCATAAGCATGTTTTGCGCCATTAATTTCATGCTCGATGGATTCATCAATGGCTTTTTTCAGTTCTTCACCGGAAGGACCGATTAGATTTAACATCATCATAGATGCCGCTTCAAAATTGCCATCCAGCAACATTTGTCGCGCCGGCAAAATACCATCGTTGAGATAAGCTGCCTCGATGAGTTTAATTTCCGCCAACTTCGCTTTGCCTTGTTCTGATTTGGCATTGCTATCCAAACGCTTGACCAGCTCTTCTGCTTTAGTTTGGTTAGCGAGAATTTCATCGGTATGTTTGGCGAGCGGATGCTCGTGCAATCTGGAAAATTTATTATTCGGGTCATGCTGTATGCCCAGAAATATCTGCTTGCGGTCATCCGCCATAATGGCTTGCAACTCCTGAATATCGTGGTTCAAAGCCAAACGACGTGTGGCGATATCCTTCATTCTTTCGGCGGACTGGCTGGCAGCGTAATAACCGACAGCGTTATTTACCAGCAGCGCGGCAATCATCACCAGAAACACCGAAATCATGCGCGCCTTTTCATTCATGCCGGTGAATTTATTGGTCAAGGACGACCAGGCATGATGTTTCACCGCACGTCCTTCGACGATGCGCAGATTGCCTTGTTTGCCTTCGCGGAACAGCCGATATGCCTCTTCATGCGCGGCGATTTGCGCGCGGCTGGGTTTGCTGCGCACCGACATATACCCCACCGTGCTGCCGTTTTCCAATATCGGTGTCGCGTTCGCAATCACCCAATAAAATCCGCCGTCTTTCCTGCGATTTTTCACCAGCCCGGTCCACGGTCTGCCCTTTTTCAAGGTTTTCCATAAATCATCAAAGGCCTCCACCGGCATATCGGGATGGCGTACCAGATTATGCGGCTGTCCCATTAGCTCTTTTTCGGCAAATCCGCTGGCTTCGATAAAGTCGGGATTGACGTAGGTAATCACCCCTTTCAAATCGGTTTTGGATACGATAGAAGAGCCTTCCTTGAGTTCGTATTCCACATTACTTACTGGCATATTGGTGCGCATGTCGACTCCCTTAAAACACGGTTAATTCACCGGTACAATAATTCACCCTCGCTGCATCACATGCCAGCTAAGTTCCTTTTTCCACTTTTGCTTGCAACGATTTGATGGATTTCACAGTACGACTCGAATACTGGAAAAAATCCCCGCCGAGTTTGTCCATCGCTGCCGCATGTTTTTGGTCGTGCACGCATTGCACAATCTCGCCCACCCCTTTATGAAAGGTGGCATGGTTCTTAATTAACTCGTTGTATTCCGGCAAGTTGGCATACGCCGTGGCTGCACCGTATAGCCAGTTACCCAACGGGCACTGGTCATCGCGCGACACTTTGTTCACCTCCAATTGTTCTTTGCTTGTGCCTTTGATGTAGTCGATGAGTCGCGCCTTCCATTTGCTGTGGGCGGTCACCGCATCATCAAATGAAAAGTTTGCATCGCTACTGATTGTTGCCGGCAAGCGCGCACGATTGGCGGCGTGCAAACCGCCGCGCGAACCCGCCATACGGAACGTCTCCATCAACTGCGCCATCTCGTTCGCCTGCTCTCCCAACGACTCGGCCGATGCCGCCGCTTGTTCAACCAATGCCGCATTCTGTTGCGTCACTTCAACCATTTGCGTGATGGCGCGGCTGACTTGTTCGATACCCTGGCTTTGTTCGCTCGATGCGGCGGTGATTTCGCCCATGATGTCGGTGACGCGTTTCACCGCACTGACAATTTCATCCATAGTCTTGCCGGCCAAGTGAACCTGATGCGAGCCTTGTTCCACCTTCTCCACCGAGTCGTTAATCAGCGTCTTGATTTCTTTGGCGGCGGCCGCGCTGCGCTGCGCCAGATTGCGCACTTCGGTCGCCACCACCGCAAAGCCGCGTCCCTGCTCACCGGCACGCGCGGCTTCCACTGCCGCATTGAGCGCGAGAATGTTGGTCTGAAAAGCGATACCGTCAATGACGCTGATAATGTCGGCAATTTTGGCTGAACTCGCGCTGATGGACGACATGGTAAGTACCACCTGATGCACCGCCGTACCGCCTTTGACGGCGACTTCCGATGCCCCTTGCGCGAACTGGTTCGCCTGACGCGCATTCTCGGCATTTTGTCGCACCGTCGAAGTTAATTCTTCCATGCTGGATGCCGTCTCTTCCAGAGTGGAGGCTTGTTCCTCGGTGCGTTGCGATAAATCCGCATTGCCCGTGGAAATTTCCTGTGCTGCGGTGTTGATGGTATTCGCCGCTTCCCTGACGCGACTGATGATGTCGGTGAGATTCGCCACCGTGGTATTGGCATCCGTTTTTAGCTGTGCGTATGTGCCCTGATATTCACTGGTGATGGTCTGGGTCAAATCGGCGTGCGCCAAGGCAGCCAAAACGCGCGCAACTTCTTTCAATCCGGCCTCACTGGTTTCTGTCAGCCGGTTGATGTCCTGCGCCAGTTTCAAAAAGAAACTTTCTTTGTTCGCCAGCGAGACACGTTGGGTGAAATCACCGTTCGCCGCCGCCGCGACAATGTTGGATATTTCGGTTTCGGCGCGCAATTGTTCGGTCAAATCTATCCACTGTCCCACCGAGCCCAACTTTTCACCGGCTTCGGAAAGAATAGGCGTGGTCACCACATCGTAGTTGCGTCCGCCCAATATCAATTGGCTGCGCGCGACCGAATTAAGATTGCGCAAGCGCGCCAGTGCCGCCTGTGGATCCGCGTAAAAAATTCCCACGCTACCGCCCACCACTTTGTCTGCTGCGAAACCCGGTATCTCGCGCTGGAATTCTTTTTCGCAACGCAGCAAAGTGTCGCGCAAGGTATGGTTGACATAAATCAACTTGCCATCGTTATCGGCAACACGCACATTCACCTGCACATTATCCAAAGCACATTTGAGCCGTGACATTTCTTGCGTGACTATCCTATCGCTCTCCTGCCGCGCTAGCAGTTTGGCTTGCATGGTGTTGAGCGATCTCATTAAACCGGCTATCTCGTCTTTGCCCTGCGCATCAATATGATGGTCATAGCGTCCATGCGACACTGCATTCGCCAGTTCTGCTGCTTGCCCGATACGTCTGGATATATTGCGCGCCAACAAATGCGCCGCAACCGCCATAGCCACGATGACCAATATCGCCAGCAGTTGCGCAAATTTCATTGCCAGCACCGCCGCGACTGCCAGCGCGATAATCGCCCATAGTTTTTTGCTTACATTCATGTCATCATTCCCAATAAGATTAAGCGGTTGCCTCGTCCACCAAAGCCATCTCACCGCTGCTCATCAGTTTTTCAATGTCCACCAAAATCAACATGCGCGCCTCGACCGTCCCCAAACCCAGGATGTAGCGGGTATCCAACGCGGCGGACAATTCCGGTGCGGCGCGAATTTGCTCATGGTTGAGTGTCAACACATCGGACACACTGTCCACCACAATACCAACCACGCGATGTCCGAGATTCAGAATGATGACCACGGTGAACTGGTCGTACTCGACCTTGGCTAATTTGAACTTGATGCGCAAATCGACTATAGGCACGATAGTGCCGCGCAGATTGATCACGCCTTTGATGAACTCCGGCATATTGGCAATGCTGGTGACCGCGTCATAGCCGCGTATCTCCTGCACTTTGAGGATGTCCAGACCATATTCCTCGTGACCTAAGGTGAACGTCAAAAATTCGTTGTTGGATATTCCGCTGCTGTTTTCAGTTGCCATGTTTCTATCCCCTTGCGCAAGTGCGTTTCTGCTTTATTGGATGCGCCTCACTGTAACGGCACATATTCGATTTTCTTTACTCGAACAGACAAAAAAAAACCCGCTAATTCGCGGGTTAAGGAGGAGTTTTATGGCTGGCTGGTGGTGACAGAGTTCAAGCGATATATTTTCCCTTATGCACCTATTTCCATAGCATGCTTGATACTGCGAAGATTGCGCGCTGCCTGACTGTAACTATAGCGACGGACTGCACAATACATAGGTTCGAATAGGCGAAAAAAACCCCGCGTATTCGCGGGGAGAGGGAGGAGATAAAACATAAAATGAATTTATGTAAGGTTCACGCCGCCAACTTATTTTGTCTCGCGGGTGCGGTGCTCAATGCCGCCACATCCAATATCAACGCGACTTTGCCGTCGCCCATAATGGTCGCGCCGGAGATGCCCGGCAACTTGCGGAAATTGGATTCCAGACTCTTGATGACCACCTGATGCTGCCCCAGCAACTCGTCAACTTGCACCGCGATTTTTTTGCCTTCCGCCTCGACGATGACCACGATGCGCGTGCCACTTTTGTTGTGTTCGTCACGCACATTAAAAACTTCATGCAAAGCCAGCAAGGGCAGATATTCGCCACGCACATGCACCATGTGTCCGCCGCCGCTCACCGTGCGCAAATCGCTGTCTTTCATCAATAGGGATTCGATGATGTAACCAAGAGGAATGATATAAGTCTGCTCGCCCACCGCGACCGATAAACCATCCAGTATCGCCAGTGTCAGCGGCAGACGAATCATAATGCGCGTGCCATGTCCCTCCACCGAATCGATTTCCACACGTCCGCCCATCGCGGCGATATTGCGCTTGACCACATCCATGCCGACCCCGCGACCGGACACATCGGTAATGACTTCGGCGGTGGAAAATCCCGCTTCAAATATCAGCATCCAAACTTCCGCGTCGCTGATTTCGTCGCGCACCGTCATACCGCGTTCGCGTGCTTTACTCAAAATTTTTGCGCGATTCAAACCGCCGCCATCGTCCGCCACCTCGATGACAATATTGCCCCCTTGATGCGATGCCTTGAGCGTAATCGTGCCTTTTTCCGGCTTGCCTGCCGCGAGGCGTTTTTCCGGCGATTCGATACCGTGATCCAAACTATTGCGCACCAGATGCGTCAAGGGATCGGCGATTTTTTCGATCAAACCTTTATCGAGTTCCGTGCCTTCGCCCAAAGTTTTTAATTCGACTTGTTTGCCCAGCTTCGCAGCCAAATCGCGCACCACACGCGGAAAGCGACTGAACACAAAAGAGATAGGCAACATACGCACCGACATGATGACTTCTTGCAGGTCACGCGTGTTGCGCTCCAGTTGATGCAGCCCACTTTGCAGTTTTTCATACATGGCACTATCCACACCCAGCGCGGATTGCGCCAACATCGATTGGGTGATGACCAGTTCACCGACCAGATTGATGAGCTGATCAACTTTTTCCACATTCACGCGTATCGAGGTATCGGCTGCCGGTGCAACTTTGTCGCTGGCGCGTCGCCCCGGCGATGCGGCAACATGGTTGGTGTCGCTGACGCGACGTTCGGGATGAGGCAATTCGGCGACATTGTTGGTTGCGCTTGCTTGAAGCGGAACAATCTTTTGAAAAAATCCGTAGCCGTTCTGCGCCTCTTGTTGTGCCTGCTGCGGAGAAGTCGGAAACTGCGTCGGCTCATCTATAAACAAACCAAATATTTGCGCGCTCGGCTGTGCGGCGACGGGTACATTTTCTTGCGCGGCTTCCGTTGCGGCAACAACAGGCAAATCCTCGAAAAAGCCATAACCCGCATCGTCGCTGCTTGCGGCAACAACAATTTCGTCGGTGAAAAATCCGTAACATTGCTCGGCTTCATTCGTTGGCGCGGCGGGCTCATCAAAAAATCCATAAGCCGATTCTTGCTCGACTACTGCCGCTGGCACGGGCATTACATCTGTAATCACCGGAATATTTTTAGTCAGATGTTCGAGTTTTTCGCAAACCGCTTTGACTTCCGTCTGATCCACTTCACCTTCACCGCGATGCGCGTCCAACTGCATTTTTATCACATCGCCCGCATTAAGAAATACATTGACCATTTCGTCGGTCAATTTCATTTCTTGTTTGCGCAACCGGTCGAGCAGGTTCTCCAACACATGCGTCACTTCCGTCATATCATTGAAGCCGAACGTGCCGCTGCCGCCCTTGATGGAATGCGCCGAACGAAAAATCGCGTTCAAATCGTCCATGCTGGGATCGGCAATATCCAAGCCCAACAGCAGCGATTCCATCGTGGACAAATGCTCGGCGGCTTCCTCGAAGAACACCTGATAAAACTGGGTAATATCTATACTCACGATAGTCCTTAAAAAATTGTGTGTAACTAGATCAATCGCTAACAGCGGTTTTCAAACTCACACAAGCGCGCATTAACCCTAAGTGGCAAGGGTCGCAGAGAACTTCTGAACAACCTTTACAACTTTTTCTGCCCCATCACGGATTTGTTGTATTGCCGCTCCCGCATCATTAGCCAGTAACACACCCAACTCCACTTCCGACAAACTGCTTTGCATGCTGTCGATGACTTTCATGCTGTCAGATTGAATGTTATCGATCATCTTCGAAATTTCACTGGTAGAACTCGAAGTACGTTCCGAAAGCTTGCGCACTTCGTCTGCTACCACCGCGAAGCCCCGTCCGCTCTCGCCCGCACGGGCAGCTTCGATAGCCGCGTTGAGTGCCAGCAAATTGGTCTGCTCGGCGATTTCTTTGATAGTCTTTACGATGGATGTTATCTTTTCAGTCTTGTCACCCAGATGCTGTACCTGCTCTGAAGAGTTACTGACACTGCTGGAAATCGAATGCATCTTGTTGATAGCCTGCATGATGACACTCTCTCCGTTGGACGAGAGTTGCTCCGTCTCCAGCGAGATTTGATAGGCGGTCGCAGCACTGTGCTGCTCGGCCTGATGCCGTAAGGTGCGTTCCGTAATATCGGCAGCGAATTTAATCACGCGACACGGTCTGCCATTCTCATCATTTACCGGATTATAAGTCGCTTCCAACCATACAGCTCTACCGCTTTTGGTAAGGCGTTCATACTGACCCGCATAAAATTCCCCGTTGTTGAGCCTGTTCCAGAACTGCTGATATTCGGGACTGTTCACATAGTCTGGTCGACAAAATTTGCTGTGATGTCCTCCGACTAAATCGGACAAGTTGTAGCCCATTAAATCCAGAAAATTTTGATTGGCATGAACCACCTTCCCCTGCATGTCGAATTCGATCACTGCCATGGAGCGATTCAACGCTCCGACCATATTGTCCTTGAAGAGCGAATCATTGTGAACCGCCGTAATATCACTTGCAATCTTAATGACTTTGCTGACCTTTCCGGAGGAATCAGTGACCGGAAAGTAAGTTGCCTCCAGCCAAACCGTTGTGCCGTTTTTGCTGATACGTTTGAACTTGCCGCTGAATGATTCTCCCTGACGCAACCTCGACCAAAACTGCGTGTAATCCTGGCTATTCGCGTAGCTGGATTCGCACAGGATGCGATGATGTTTGCCCTGAATGTCACTTTGCGAATACCCCATCACAGCGGTGAAATTCGAATTTGCTTCCAGGATGAGTCCATCCATTGAAAATTCAATCACTGCCATGGAACGGCTTAGTGCCTTGAAAACATCCTTAAGTGGATGAAGTTCACTTTCCAATTCCACAAGTTGTACTTTAAGTAATTTTGATGAGTTGAACATTATGTATTCCCCAATTAGCTTCAGATTCATCGATTCTGTAAACTCGTGATGAGCGTGACAACCAATACCGCATCTCCTGAGCGCGCCCAATTTATCGATGATGCCCTAACCAATTACTTTCTTCACCACTTCCAATAACTTTTGCGGATCAAACGGCTTGACCAGCCAGCCCGTCGCGCCTGCCGCTTTGCCTTGCGCCTTCATGGTATCGCCCGACTCGGTCGTCAACATCAAAATCGGTGTGGCGCGATAACTGGGTAGCGTGCGCAACGTTTTAATCAGCGTCAAACCGTCCATGCGCGGCATATTCTGATCGGTCAGCACCAAATCGACGGTGCGCTGCTTCGCCTTGTCCAACCCATCCTGGCCATCGACCGCTTCTATCACTTCATAACCCGCACTTTTTAAGGTGAACCCCACCATCTGACGAATCGAAGCCGAATCGTCCACACTGAGAACTGTCTTTGCCATGGTATTACCTCCGACTAAATATCACTTCAAATTAAAACAACTCGATGTCACCACTATTCATGTGTTCTTGCCGCACCGGATTGCGTGAGCTAAGTTGATCGGCTTGCTTGAACATTTGCACGATCTCCTGGCACACAACCTCGATTTCCTGTTGCGACACCACCACGCCGCTTTGTTCCTGCTGCGCGATTTCCCCCATACGCAGCCATGCGGTCTGCATACTGTTTAATCTTTGTATGGAATGCTGCACCAGTTGATTGACCATATCCTGAAACTGTAACGAGGTCACCGCCGCGCCGACCACCTCGTCAACTTTGACTGAAATCTCGCTTTGTTTTTTGATAACGTTCGCCAGTGTGTGGTTGATGTCTTGAACTTGCGTCAACACGTTATCCAGGCGTTGTTTGGATTGCAGCGCGAAATTCAAATCGAGTGCCGCCATCTGATTGGCCGCGTGTTCGGCTTCCACTATTGCGCTATGCACCGAGTTCACATTGCTGCGTATCTGTGAACTGAAATGCGCCGCCCGCGAAGACAGCTTGCGCACCTCGTCTGCCACCACCGCAAAGCCGCGTCCCGCATCACCGGCTCGCGCCGCTTCTATCGCCGCATTCAGTGCCAGCAAATTGGTTTGTTTGGAAATATTGTCGATCTCGCCTAGCACACCGAGTATGCCGCTCACTTGCTGGCTGACCGCCTCCATTTTTTCCACCAGTTCGACACCCGCTTTGCTATTGTTAATGATAGTGCCCACCAAGGACTTCAAAGTTTCCGAAGTTTCTTCCAGATGATCTTGCATACCATTCGCATCTCCTTCGCTATCCCCCCCGACTTGGATTGCGACATCGCGTTGCTCGCGTATCAGAGTGTGCATACCTTCAAAGCTGGACAGCAATTTCCCAATCGCATCTCTCAACAGTGTTTGCACTTGCCCCAAGTCGTCATTGGCACCGGAAAAATGCGTGGAAAAATGGCCATGTGTGTTGATTAGCAATCCATCCATGACACCGTTGTTGTCACGTTGCAACACCGGATGAGTCGTTGATGCCGGCTGTGTTTTCATCGCAGTTAAATGCCGTGCTATTAACACCGCAACCAGTGTAATCACGCTGCTCAATACGAAACCGATGTGTGCATCCATGCTGCCGACCGCCCATTGCAGCGCACTTGCAACAACGATGATGATGGCAACGACTTTCATCTCATTCCCCTTGTTCGACTTGCAAATTTTCTGCGCGCCGCATGATTAATTCCCCCGCACATCGCTCAATAATTCTTTGATGTCGAGTATCAACACGATGTCGCCTTCGCTGGACATGGTCACCCCCGCCACGCCTTTGGGGCGGAAAGTATCCAGCGATTTGATCACCACGTCGTCGTGTCCGGCGAAACCATCCGCAGACAAAATAAAACTGTTGTTACCGACCCGCATCAGCACACCGACTTCCGGTGCGACTCCCTGCTCCCAACCGATCAGTTGTGCCAGCGGCAACACCGGCAAAACTTCACCGCGCACCACCATCGTGACGCGTCCTGAAACTTGTTGTAATTGCTCCGGACTGACCGATAAAATTTCGCGCACCATAGACAGTGGCACGGCAAAAGATTGTTCACCCAAACGCAAAATCAGCACCGGCAAAATCGCCAACGTCAGCGGCAGCGAAATAGTAAACACGCTGCCTTTGCCCGGCTCAGAATGTATGCTGATCGTACCGTTGAGTTTCTGAATATTGGTCTTCACCACATCCATGCCAACCCCGCGACCGGACACGCTGGAAATTTCATCTTTGGTCGAAAAACCCGGCAGAAAAATCAGTTCCAGACATTGATTTTCGTCCAGGGTATTGGCCATTTCATTGCTCAGCAGACCTTTCTCAATCGCTTTGCTGCGTATCACTTCGGGACGCATACCGCGACCATCGTCGGCGATAGTGATGAGTATGTGATCGCCCTCCTGATGCGCGCTTAACTCGACCACGCTTTTCTCCGGCTTATCGGCGGCGATGCGCCCATCTATGGTTTCCACACCGTGATCGACCGCGTTGCGCACCAGATGCACCAGGGGATCGTTGAGGTCCTCTATCATGGTCTTGTCCATCTCGGTCTCTTCACCGGACAACACCAGCTCCACGTCTTTGCCCAGCGAACGCGCCAAGTCGCGCGCCAGTCGCGGATATTTATTGAACAATCTGCCTATGGGTTGCATACGGGTACGCATCACCGCATTTTGCAAATTCACCACCAGCATATCCAACTGGCTGACCGACTGATCAAGGCTGCGCAAGGTCTCCGCATCATTGCGTCCCTGCATGATGTCGGAACGCAAATGCGTGAGCCGGTTTTTGGTCAATCCGATTTCTCCGGAAAGATTCAACACCTGATCGAGGCGGTGCGTATCGACGCGTATGGTGGTTTCTTTGGCCTCTTTGACCGGCACGTCACCGGGCCGTCTGCCCACCGTTTGACCGGGCAAGTCATCGGCGCGACGACCAAACGCTTTTTTGGTCGACTCTTCTTCAGCCACAGCTTGCGCGATTTGCTCCGGGTCGCGCGTCGCGCCGACTTGCGCCACGATGTCGGTTCCCGTCAACTCGCTGTACAAAGCGTTCCAATCAACATCTTTAGCCAATTCTCTGTCGCCCGTGTTTTCTGCCTGCGACAGACGAACAATTTTTTCTCCCGCCAATGCCGCCTTGAGCGACTCAATCAAAGCGAGCGGCGCGGGATGCGGCATCTGGTTTTGCGATAAGGCACCAAACATTTTGCCGACCTCGCCGGTGGCCGAAAAAATTACATCCATAATTTCAGCATTGAGTATCATTTGCCCGTTGCGTAATTTGTCGAATAGATTTTCGGTCAGATGGCACACTGTCACCAATTCGGTCGCGTTCAAAAACCCCGCGCCCCCT
>JBAVPP010000103.1:0-2034 GCA_049693175.1 Gallionella sp.
CGCAACATGCGCGCTTCGGCGGCGAGGCCGAGTTGCTGCAATTCGCCAAATTTTGCCGCGCGCATTCCGGCTTGTGCGCAGTCGAAAAAAAAATGGCGCAAGGCGAACAGGCTGCGCATAAAGGTCGTGGCATCCATGTCGTGATGCGCGCCGTTGTCGATTAAACTCACCAGCCCCGGCTTGGGATACAGCACCAGTTCTTGATGCAGACTGCGCACTGCCAAACGCGCAATGACAGCAGGAGAAAAGCTAGCTTCTACCCAGATATTATGTTGCGAATTCATGCCAGAAACTCCAACAATTCGTGCGTGCCTAACAACGCCGCGCTGTGGTCGCGCTTCACCAACACACGCTGCACATTAACAGATTTTGTCTGTGACCATTCGCGCCACGACACGGCGTGATCGTCGCCGAATAATACTTCGCCATCGGCGCGCAAACCGCTCGTTTGCTCCCATTCCAATAACAGTGAAATGCCTTGTTGCAATTGGGCTGGCGAGCGCGCTTGCCAAAGCAAATCAATATCGGAAGTCGTCGTGACATAAGACAAACCACTCATGGTTTGCCAAGAAAATGAACCATACACGCGCAGCGCGATGCCGATATTTTTTGCGGCGTGAGCTAGTTTTTCCAACGCGTTTCGCCACTCTGTTGGCGCGTTTGAAATTACATCAGTCAATTGCAAGGGCGGCGCAAATTTTGCGATGTCGGCGCGCGGTAATTTTAGTGCGATTCGGCATTTTGCTAGTGACGGCGGCAAGGCTAAACCGACTGCAATCATTCCGCTTGATATTTCCTCAGGCTGTCGGCTGACCACCAGCGGTCTATCTGCTGCCAACCATGCGCGCACAAATTCGCGTCGCGTGCCATCGGTAACTTGCGCGATCAATGCCGCATGACCGGCCTCGCGCAACCACACTAAAGCATGGCGGCTGATTTTTTCATTCGACATAAGGACAGCTTCAGACACGAGCCAACACACTTTGCACAACCTTGTCGGCGAGCAAACGCCCACCGCGCTCACGACCGCACACACGTCGCTGATCGCGGCTATCGACATCGTTCAATGCGGCCAACAGACACGCCGACAGATCGCCTTGCCACAGACTATCGAGGCCGCCCATAGCCAGATAATTTTGCGCGCCGGGCGCGAACACCGGTGAGGACAGGCTCAATTCTTTCAAGCGTTCTTCGCTGATACGCGTCACGCGCGCCATCGCCGCCAAGCCCATCACGCGTATCTCGGCATCGGGCAACGCGGCGCACACATCGGACATCATGCCGTTGGCGAGAAAGCCGCCGGACAAGGCTTGTTCATACACCAGACTGATGATGGCGTGACCGCGCTGCCGCGCCATTGCTACACACTTGGCCAGGTGCGCCATATAGCCGTTCAGTCCCAGCAGCTCGTCGCGATGTCGCAGCCGCTGACCGCAGGTATCAACCAGAAAAACAATGGGACGTGCGGGATATTTATGGATGACATCAAGCACCGCCGTCGCCAGCGCGAGCGCGAGTTCCACGCCGACATCGGTGTGATCCGTCGTGCCGATTACCGCGACAGTGTGCGCGCCGCAACGTCCCTTGCCCTGCAACATGACTCCGTTTTGAACGATGTCATGCCCATCGGGAAATAATTTTGCAGCGACGATTTTCCATTCCATATCAGCTCCTAATTTTCTGTGGCGCGATGTCCGCGCGCTGCGGCGAGAAACGCATCGTTGTCCAACATTGCCAATGCATCCGGGTTACGCAGGCCGAGCTTCTGCCAAACATCTCGGCCATCTTTGCATGCACCGAAGCGCGTGACGCGCTCACTCAATAATTCATGCTCGCGCTGCAACGCTGCCAGCGACCAATCCTCATCTTGCGCGACAGCAGCGACCATAGCCTGACGGAACGCATCCATGTCATCCGCGACGATGACATCGCATTCGCCCAACAGGTAGCGATGTTTTCCACCGACAGTGCGCCACACCATCGCACGGTCGCGCGAGTCGTATTCTTCCACGCCGCACGCGGTCTCAATCACTT
>JBAVPP010000104.1:0-7840 GCA_049693175.1 Gallionella sp.
TGTCTGGACCGCCCCTTGGCCGAACTCAGCCCGGTCGAATTTGCCGTGTTGTTATTGGGTGCTTATGAGTTATCGCAAAAACTCGAAGTGCCATACAAAGTTGTCATCAACGAAGCGGTTGAGTTGGCCAAAACTTTCGGCGGCACTGACGGCCACAAATACGTCAACGGCGTGCTCGACAAACTCGCGCCCAAAGTGCGCGCGGTGGAGTTTGCGGCGCGCAACAAAGTGTAATTTCCTCACTGCGTGACGCAGCCCATGTCCGAATTCGATCTCATCCGCCGCCACTTTACTCGCGCTACACCGAATGTTTTGCTTGGGGTGGGTGACGATTGCGCGTTGTTGCGGGTGAGTGCGGGCAAGGTGTTGGCGGTGTCCACCGATATGCTGGTGAGTGGCACGCATTTTTTTGCGGATGCCGACGCGTTTTGTCTGGGACATAAAACTTTAGCGGTGAATTTGTCCGATATGGCGGCGATGGGCGCGACTCCGCGCTGGGCGACTTTGGCGTTGTCTTTGCCGAGTGCGGACGATGCTTGGCTGGAACAATTCAGCGCGGGATTTTTCGCGCTCGCTAAAAAATTTAATGTGGATTTGGTTGGCGGCGATACCACGCGCGGGCCGCTGAATTTGTGCGTGACCATCATGGGTGAAGTGGATGCGCAACAAGCGTTGCGCCGCGATGGCGCGCAACTCGGCGATGATATTTGGGTGTCGGGAAAGCTGGGCGATGCGGCGGTGGCGTTGGCGCATTTGCAGGGCAAAGTTAAATTGAGCGACGCGGATTTTTCCGTGTGCGCACCTGCCTTACATCAACCGCAACCGCGTGTCGAACTGGGGCGCGCGTTGCGCGGCATTGCACATTCCGTGATAGATATTTCCGACGGGCTGCTGGCGGATTTGGCTCATATTTTGGACGCGTCTAAAGTTGGCGCGCAGCTTGAGTTTGCGGCATTGCCGATGTCGGATGTGTTGCGTGCGCATAAAGAATTTTCTCAACGCGGTGTGTTGTCCGGCGGCGATGATTATGAGTTGTGTTTTACTGCCGCAGCGCGTCATCACGACGAACTTTTGCGTATTTCTGCCGAGTTAAATCTGCCGCTGACGCGCATCGGAAAAATCGTTGCCGGAAAGGGCTGTGTCGTCCATGATGCGCTAGGCGCAACCATAAAAATTGAAAGCGGCGGCTATGACCATTTCTGATAACGATCCGATAGAACATGCGGCGGACGAACTAATTGTCCAGCCCAACTGGGCATTTTTGATGCGGCATCCGGCGCATTTTTTAGCGTTCGGTTTTGGCAGCGGACTGGCGCGCAAAGCACCCGGCACGTTCGGCACGCTGGTCGCATTTCCCTTGTTCTGGCTATTGCAACCTTATTTGACCGATACCGGTTTCATCATATTTTTGTTTCTCGCTTTCGCGTTTGGTGTCAAAGCATGTGACATCACCGGCAAAGCCTTGGGTGTGGCGGATTACGGTGGCATCGTGTGGGACGAAGTGGTGGCGATGTTGCTGGTATTGTTTTTCACGCCGGAAGGTTGGCAATGGTCGTTGCTGGCATTCGCGCTATTTCGTTTTTTCGACATTGTGAAACCGCCGCCTATACGCCATTTCGACCAGAATTGGCACGGCGGATTGGGCGTGATGTTCGATGACTTGCTCGCGGCGGGTTACGCGCTGTTATGTATGGCATTGATACGCAGCGTGCTGATGTGAGATGGTTTTTGTGCGCGCTGCTGCTGATATGCGGCATGGCGCAAGCAGAGGAATTTTTCACCCAAGTCATCGCGGTGATAGATGGCGACACCGTGCTGATACGCCGCAGCAATGGTTTGTTGAAAGTGCGTCTCGCCGACATTGATGCGCCGGAAGTAGGGCAGCCGTTCGGTGCGGAATCGCAACGCGCTTTGTCCGAAATGGTGAACGGCAGACAAGTCAAATTCGTCAGTCAGGCGATGGATAAATATGGTCGCATGGTGGCGCATCTAAGTGTCAACGGACGCGATGTCAACGCCGAACAAATCCGCGAGGGAATGGCTTGGGAGTATTCGCATTACCATGGCAACCGCGCGCTCATCGCGCTGCAAACCGAGGCGCAGCAAGGACAACGCGGTTTGTGGGCGACAGGCGATGCGATTCCGCCTTGGGAGTGGCGCAAAAATCACGCGCATGTTTTTATTCAAAATCATGCCGCCAGTCCATATTCCGCAAAGTTTAATGATCCCTCCTGTGTGCCGAAAAAACGCTGTGCGCAAATGGCAAATTGCGCGGAAGCCCGTCATTATTTTTCCGATTGCGGCGAAAAATATTTGGACGGCAATCACGATGGTGTTCCCTGTGAAAAACTTTGCGCGCCGCATGACAAAAAACACGCCGGGCAACCGTAAAATCTGCCCCGCCCGAAGTTATTTCGACAAGCCTGTTGTGCTGTCGCCGCAGTCGCGTTAAAGTTCGCCGCAGGCAGGAAAATCATTCTGGGAGCAGGGACTATGGCTTTAACGATACTGGCAGTTTTCGCGATTTTTTTGTTGCTCGCATTTTTCCGCGCTTCCATCACCAGCTGGGTGTTCGCCATGATGGTAATCGTTCCGGTACTCGCGATTCAGACCCAGGTTTCTGGCGCGGCATTGCAGGTCGTCTATGTTGCTTTATTTATTTTTGTTGTCCTTTTTGGCATTCCATATTTGCGCCGCACCCTCATCAGCGCGCCAGTGTTAAAAATCTTTCGCAAAGTTCTGCCGCAAATTTCCGCCACCGAACAAGAGGCGATTGATGCCGGTACGGTATGGTGGGATGGCGAATTGTTTAGCGGTCATCCCGATTGGAATAAATTACACGCGTTTCCCCAATGCGGATTGAGTCAGGAAGAACAATCTTTCGTCGATAACGAAGTCGAGCAACTGTGCGCGATGTTGGACGACTGGGACATCACGCATAACCGTGCCGATTTGCCGCCGCATGTCTGGCAGTTCATCAAGGACAAAGGTTTTTTCGGCATGATTATTCCCAAGCAGTACGGTGGCTTGGAATTCTCCGCGCAAGCGCATTCGGCGGTGGTCAGTAAAGTTGCATCGCGCAGCGGCACGGCAGCGGTGACGGTGATGGTACCGAATTCTTTGGGGCCGGCGGAGTTGCTATTGCACTACGGCACAACCGAACAAAAAGACCAGTATTTGCATCGCTTGGCTAAGGGTTTGGAAGTGCCGTGTTTCGCGCTCACCGGACCGTTCGCGGGTTCGGATGCGGGCGCGATACCGGATGTCGGCATCGTCGGTTACGGCGAATTCGACGGCCAAAAAGTATTGGGCATACGCATCACATGGGAGAAACGCTACATCACGCTCGCACCCGCTGCGACTTTGCTGGGTCTGGCTTTCAAGTTATATGACCCGGAACATTTACTGGGCGGCGAAGAGAGTCGCGGCATCACGCTCGCGCTGATTCCTACCGATACACCGGGTGTGAAAATCGGTCGCCGTCACGCGCCACTCAACTCCGCATTTCTGAATGGACCAACCCAAGGCGACGCGGTATTCGTGCCTATGGATTACATCATAGGCGGCGCGACGCGCATCGGTCAGGGCTGGCGGATGTTGATGGAATGTCTGGCGGCGGGACGTTCGATTTCCTTACCCGCGAGCAGCATCGGCGGCATGAAACTGGCGGCGCGCACCTGCGGTGCATATGGTCGGGTGCGCAAACAATTCAAAGTGCCGATTGGCAAATTTGAAGGTGTGGAAGAACCGTTGGCACGCATAGGCGGACACACTTACATGGTCGATGCGGCGCGCCGTTTTACCGCGCTGGCGATAGATTTGCACGAGAAACCATCGGTGATTTCCGCCATCATCAAATACCACGCCACCGAGCGCGGTCGCATTGTCGTGAATGATGCGATGGACGTGCATGGCGGTAAAGGAATCTGCCTTGGACCGGACAACTATCTGGGGCGTTTTTATCAGCAAATGCCCATAGGCATCACCGTGGAAGGCGCGAATATTTTGACGCGCACGCTGATGATATTCGGACAGGGTGCGATACGTTCCCATCCTTATGTGCTCAAAGAAATCGCCGCGACCCAGGATCAAAATCAGCAGCGCGCGTTATTGCAATTCGACACCGCGCTGTTCGAACATGTCAGTTTTGCTTTGAGCAATGCCGCGCGCAGCTTGGTGTTTGGCGTGACGGGCGGGCGCGGCTTGAGCGTGCCGGGCGATGATGCGGCGGCGCGTTACTATCAACAATTGACGCGCTACTCGGCGGCATTTGCTTTGTCTGCCGACATTGCGATGGCGGTGTTGGGCGGCACCTTGAAACGCCGCGAAAAAATCTCCGCGCGCTTGGGCGATGTGTTGAGCCAGATGTATTTGTGTTCGGCGACGCTCAAACGTTTTGAGGATGAAGGTCGGCAAGCCGACGATTTGCCGTTGTTGCATTGGTCTATGCAAGACGCGCTGTACAAGATACAGCAGGCCTTCGATGGCGTGATACAAAATTTCCCGCATCCGCTGATGCGTGCCGTGTTGCGCGTGATGATTTTCCCTTTGGGCAAATGTTTGTCGCCGCCTTCCGATCATCTTGGTCACCAGATTGCGGATTTATTGATGAAGCCCGGCGCGGCGCGTGACCGATTGACGGCGGGTATGTTCATTCCAAACAACGAGCAGGATGCGGTGGGCGCGCTGGAAGCGGCACTCGCCAGCACGCTGGCTTGCGAGCCCTTGCAAGCCAAGCTGGAAGAGGCACGCAAGGCGAAGAAGATTAAATCGCTCGATGAGCTGGCGCGTATCGCCGAGGCGTGCGAGGCCGGTGTGATTACCGCCGCGCAAGCAACGCAATTGGAACGCGATTACGCGCTGCGCCGCAAAGTCATCATGGTGGATGATTTCAATCCCGCACAATTAGCCGCGCGAACAGCATGAGCACCTTGCGCGACAAAGTGATTTTTATCTCCGGTTCTAGCCGGGGCATAGGCCGTGAAGTGGCATTGCGTTGCGCGCGTGACGGCGCGAAGCTGGTCATCACCGGCAAGACCGCCGAGCCGCACGCAAAACTGCCCGGCACGATACACAGCGTCGCGGATGAAGTGCGCGAGGCGGGCGGTCAGGCTTTGGCGATCCAACTCGATGTGCGCGATGAAAACGCAATCGCGGCGGCGGTTGCGCAAACGGTGGAACATTTCGGCGGCATCGACATTTTGGTGAACAACGCCAGCGCGATTAGTTTGACGAACACCTTGGCCACGCCCGCGAAGCGGCTGGATTTGATGTGGGACGTGAATATGCGCGCCACTTTTTTGCTCTCGCAAGCCTGTATTCCGCATCTTAAACGCGCCGCGAATCCCCATATTTTGACCTTCTCGCCGCCGCTGAATTTCGATGCCAAATGGTTCGCACCACATGTCGCTTACAGTATGTCCAAGTTTGGTATGAGTTTGTGTACGCTAGGCATGGCGCGCGAATTTGCGGCGGACGGCATCGCGGTGAATTGCCTATGGCCGCGCACCACCATCGCCACCGCCGCGATTGAATTTAACTTTCCGCCGCAAATCCTGCGCGCCTCGCGTAAGCCGTCCATTATGGCGGATGCGGCGCATCAAATTCTTACACAGAACAGTCGTGCGGCCAGCGGACAATTCCTTTTGGATGAGGACGTGTTGCGCGCGGCGGGGGTGAGCGACTTTGAGCAATACGCCGTGTCACCCGGCACACCTTTGTTCACCGATTTGTTTTTAGACTAAAGGAACAACGATGGACGTTCAGGATGCGATCTCACCCGAACAGGCAGGCACATTGCACGGGTTGTTTGTCGAACGGGTGCGCCGCACACCGGAGAAAATCGCCTACCAGTATTTTCAGAATAACACTTGGTTGTCGCTGACTTGGCGCGATGTCAACAAGGAAGTGGCGCGTTGGCAGTCAGCCTTGTCCAGGCTCAATTTACAATGCGGCGACCGCGTCGCCATCATGCTGCGCAACTGTCCGCAATGGATGATGTTCGATCAGGCGGCGATGTCGCTGGGTTTGGTGGTCGTGCCTTTGTACACCGTGGATAGGCCGGACAATCTCGCTTACATCGTCAACAATGCCAATGCGAAAGTGTTGTTGTTCGAGAATGCCGAGCAATGGCAGGCACTGTGTACCGTGTGCGATCAACTGCAAAACGTGGTGCGCTTTATCAGCATAGACGAGGTGCGTGACAAAAACGAAGCGCGTCTGGTTGCTATGCGCGATTTCCTACCGGATACCGCCACCCTACAAGCCGCGCCGTCTGTTGCTATGAGCGAGTTGGCGAGCATCATTTACACTTCCGGCACGACCGGCAAACCCAAAGGCGTGATGCTCAGTCACGCCAATATGCTGACCAACTCTTTCGATGTGCTGCAAACTTTTGTGGTGCGCGGCGACGACTTGTATCTTTCGTTTTTGCCGCTGTCGCATACCTTCGAGCGCACTTGCGGTTACTACCTCGCGTTGGTGGTGGGTGCGACGGTGGCATTCGCGCGTTCCATTCCGCTGTTGTCGGAAGATTTGCAAACCATACGCCCCAGCATCATGGTGTCTGTGCCGCGTATCTATGAGCGGGTCTATGGTGCGATACGCGCCAAGCTGGAAGAAGGTTCGCCGCTCAAACGCAAGCTGTTCAAACTCGCCGTGGATACCGGTTGGGCGCGTTTTGAACATGAGCAGGGACGCGGCGCATGGCAGCCGAGTTTTTTGCTGTGGCCGATTTTGCAAAAGTTGGTGGCGCAAAAAATATTGGATAAATTGGGCGGACGGCTGCGTGTCGCCATCAGTGGCGGCGCGGCACTCGCGCCCGATGTGTCGCGGGTGTTCGTGGGCTTGGGATTGCCGGTATTGCAAGGTTTCGGGCTGACCGAGACCAGCCCCATCGTGACCGGCAACAGTCTGGAAAATAATTTCCCGGACAGCGTAGGCAAGCCGATACGCAATGTGCAAGTCAAGCTGGGCGAGGCCAACGCGCTGCTGGTGAAAGGCCCGAATGTGATGATGGGCTATTGGAACAATGAGCAAGCGACGCGCGATATGATAGATGCCGATGGTTGGTTGAACACGGGCGACACCGCGCGCATCAGCGATACCGGTCACGTCTACATCACCGGGCGCATCAAAGAAATCATCGTGATGTCCAACGGCGAAAAAATTCCGCCATCCGATATGGAAATTGCGATTCTGCGCGACCCGCTGTTCGATCAGGTGATGGTGTTCGGCGAGGCGCATCCATATCTGGTGGCGATTGCGGTGTTGAATCCTGAGGTGTGGATACAGTTCGCCAACGAAACCGGCGTGCGTCCCGATATGCCGGAAGCCCTGACGGATAGCCGTGTACAAGGCAAGGTGCTAAAACGCATCGCGCTCAATTTGCGCGAATTTCCCGGCTATGCCAAGGTGAATCGCGTGTTGTTGTTGCAAGAACCGTGGAGTATCGAGAACGGTTTGTTTACGCCGACGCTCAAGGTTAAACGCGCCAAAGTGGTGGAGCGTTACGCCGCCGAAATTAAAGAGTTATACGAGGGACATTAAGGTGGAAGAAAAAAATAACACGACAACGCTGCCGCCACGCCACGCCACCTTGCGCGTGGTTGCCATGCCGTCCGATTGCAATTACACCGGCGATGTGTTCGGCGGCTGGATTATGGGGCAAGTGGATATTGCGGGCAGCATTCCGGCGGTGCAAAGGGCGCGGGGCAGAGTGGCGACGGTCGCGGTCAATTCTTTTATTTTCAAACAGCCTTTATTCATGGGTGATGTGGTGAGTTTGTATGACGACATCGTCAAAGTCGGACGCACCTCCATTACCGTCAACGTCGAGGTG
>JBAVPP010000105.1:0-8233 GCA_049693175.1 Gallionella sp.
ACCAACACCGAAGAGTTGCAAAAGCAGTTGTTCGCGGATGATTTGCGCCACGTCAATACCAGCTCGGATTCGGAAGTGCTGCTCAATGTTTTTGCGCATGAGTTGCAAGCCAAATGCAAAGGTCTGCGCTTGGATGCCTCGACGATTTTTGCGGCGGTGTCCGGTGTGCATCAACGCTGCCGTGGCGCGTATGCGGTGGTGGCGATGATTGCGGGTTACGGCTTGGTGGCGTTCCGCGACATTTACGGCATACGCCCGCTGGTGGTGGGCGTGAATGATACGGCACATGGGCCGGAATATTTGGTCGCGTCGGAATCGGTCGCGCTCGACACCTTGGGCTTCAAATTTTTGCGCGATGTCGCGCCGGGTGAAGCGGTGTTCATCGACTTTGACGGCAAGATGCACAGCCAGCAATGCAGCGATAAAGCCAAGCTCAATTCCTGTATTTTTGAATACGTTTATTTCGCGCGTCCCGATTCGGTTATCGACGGCGTATCGGTGTACGAAACGCGTTTGTACATGGGCGAATATCTGGCGGAAAAATTGCGCCGCGAATGGGCAGACGTAAAGATAGATGTGGTGATTCCGATACCCGATTCCAGCCGTCCCAGCGCGTTGCAACTGGCGAACCATCTAAGCATTCCGTTCCGCGAAGGCTTCGTGAAAAATCGCTATATCGGCCGCACTTTCATCATGCCCGGACAGGCGATGCGCAAAAAATCCGTGCGCCAAAAACTCAACGCCATCGGCGTGGAATTCAAAGGCAAAAACGTGTTGCTGGTGGATGATTCCATCGTGCGCGGCACGACCAGCCGCGAGATTGTGCAAATGGCGCGCGATGCCGGCGCGCTCAAAGTTTATTTCGCTTCCGCCGCGCCGCCGGTGCGCTTTCCAAATGTATATGGCATCGACATGCCCAGCCGTACCGAACTGATTGCGACCGGTCGCACCGATGCTGAAATCTGTTTTGAGATAGGCGCGGACGGCGTGATTTACCAAGACCTAGAAGACCTGAAAGCCGCTGTGCGCAAGGCAAATCCGGCTATCACTGATTTTGATGCCTCATGCTTTGACGGCAAATATATCACCGGCGACATCACCGCCGAATATCTCGACAATGTCGAAGCGCGCCGCAACGGTGAGAAAAATGAAAAGCCAGCGGACGATGATCAGATGGAGTTGAATCTGGCGATGAGCGCATCTTCGATGTAGGTTGACGGCGAGAGCTGAGTGGTGTTAATTTCCGCTTGCGCCGATTTGAGGATCAGCTTGCGGGCGCGTAAAAAATTCAGCTAAAGCGTGGGAAACCCGGTTTAGCGCGAGCTATCCGGGTTTTTTAATTCGCGGGTGACGTATGTATATTTCTCATCATTTCGCCGAAAACGACGCGCAAATTTTGCAGAATTTTATGCATGCGCACAGTTTCGCCACGCTGGTCACACAACACGACGGCGCGCCGTTTGCGAATCATGTTCCGCTGACTTTTGATCCAAACATCGGCACGCATGGCGCGCTGTTCGGACACTTGGCGAAACCCAATCCGCAATGGCAGGATATGGCGGCGGGCGCGGAAGTGCTGGTGATTTTTCAAGGTGCACATGCTTATGTTTCACCGAGTTGGTATGAGCAGAATCCGCTCGCCGCGCCGACTTGGAATTATCTGGCGGTGCACGCTTACGGCAAGGCGCGGATTTTGTCGCAGACCGAGTTGATAGGCGTGCTGGAAAAACTCACGCACGACCATGAGCAATTTCAGCCACAGCCGTGGCAGTTTGAGTTGAACGATATGATGCGCGAAAAAATGTTGAGCGTCATCGTCGGTTTCGAAATCACGCTGACGCGCGTTGAGGGAAAATTCAAATTGAGCCAGAATCGCAGTGAACAAGATCAGCGCAATGTGATGGAAAAATTAGCGCAAAGCGAACACGGAAAAGATGTCGCGCTAGCCATGCGAAAAAATT
The DNA here is from genome assembly GCA_049693175.1 of Gallionella sp. GTDB lineage: Bacteria > Pseudomonadota > Gammaproteobacteria > Burkholderiales > Gallionellaceae > Gallionella. Next base: position 1,962 of record JBAVPP010000105.1, read on the forward strand.
TACAAAGGAAATAAAAATGATTGATGAAAACTATCAGCCTGAAACGTTAGCGGTGCGCAGCGGCACACAGCGCAGCCAATTCGGCGAACATTCGGAAGCGATGTTTTTGACATCGAGTTTCGTGTTTGAGAATGCCGCGCAAGCCGCGCGCCGCTTCATCGGCGAAGAGCCGGGCAATATTTATGCGCGCTTTACCAATCCTACCGTGACCATGTTTGAAGAGCGTCTCGCGGCACTCGAAGGTGCGGAACAATGCATTGCCACGGCATCGGGCATGTCGGCGATTTTGGCGTGCGTGATGGGCGTGTTGAAGGCGGGTGATCATATTGTCGCTTCGCAAAGTTTGTTCGGCGCGACGGTGAATTTGTTTAACAACATCATCAAAAAATTCGGCGTGGAAACGACTTATGTTTCCGCGACCGATGTGGCGCAATGGCAAGCGGCGGTGCGGCCCAACACCAAATTATTTTTCTTGGAAACGCCGTCCAATCCGCTTACGGAAATTTCCGACATCGCGGCAATTTCTGCGGTGGCAAAATCCTGCGGCGCATTGCTGGCGGTGGACAATTGTTTTTGCACACCCATCTTGCAACGCCCGCTGCAATTGGGCGCGGACATTGTGATTCATTCCGCAACAAAATATATCGACGGACAAGGTCGTGTGCTGGGCGGTGCAGTGTTGGGCGATAAAAAAATGCTGGAAGGCGTGTATGGATTTTTGCGTACCGCAGGCCCGACCATGAGCGCGTTCAATGCTTGGATATTTCTGAAAGGCATGGAAACTTTGAAATTGCGCATGGATGCGCATAGCGCGAACGCGCTGGCACTGGCGACTTGGTTGGAGCAACAGCCCAACGTGGCGCGCGTGTTTTATCCTGGTCTGCGGTCGCATCCGCAACACGCGCTGGCGATGCGTCAACAAAAGACCGGCGGCGGAATCGTGTCGTTCGAGGTGAAGGGCGGTAAGGACGCGGCGTGGCGCGTGATAGATAACACCAAGTTGCTGTCCATCACCGCAAACTTGGGTGACACCAAAACCACCATCACCCATCCCGCCAGCACCACCCATGCGCGCATCACGCCGGAAGCGCGTGCGGCGGCGGGTATCACGGATGGTTTGATACGCATCGCGGTGGGACTGGAAGCGGTGGTGGATATACAAAATGATTTGGCGCGCGGCTTGAAATAACATGAAGTCACAATCAAATCAGCCACAGAGAACACAGAGGTCACGGAGAAATACAAAACCGCCCGTGCTGCTCTCTGTGCTCTCTGTGGCTAAAGGTTTTCAGAAGTGAATAATCTTGCAACACAAGTCGGCGCGGCACTTAAATCGCATGGCTTGATGCTGGTCACTGCCGAGTCTTGCACGGGCGGCGGGGTGGCGCAGGCGATGACCAACATCGCGGGCAGTTCGGCGTGGTTCGAGCGCGGCTTTGTCACTTACTCCAATCTTTCCAAACAGCAAATGTTGGGTGTGTCCGCCGCCACGCTGGCCTTGCATGGCGCGGTGTCCGAGGCGACGGTGCGCGAGATGGTCAGCGGCGCGTTGGCACATAGCTCGGCGCAGGTTGCCTTATCGGTGAGCGGCATCGCCGGGCCGGATGGCGGCACGCCGGATAAGCCAGTTGGTACGGTGTGGTTCGCGTGGGAAATTCAACATGCGCAGCGCGTGTCGCGTGTTCATCATTTGCACGGCGACCGCGCCGGAATTCGCGCACAGGCCCTTGTTATTGCGCTCCAAGGCGTGCTGGATATTTTGGCGAGCCGCTCGGTTGCCGCCTAAAAAATAAAAAGAACGTTCGTTCTGTACAAATCCAAAATGGTGTGCCACAATCCACTATCAATTTCGAGGAGTAAAAATCATGGATGAAAATAAAAGCAAGGCACTCGCCGCCGCATTGGCGCAGATTGAAAAACAATTTGGCAAGGGTTCGATTATGCGTCTGGGCGAGAACGATGTCGCCAAAGATATACAAGTAGTTTCGACCGGCTCGCTGGGGCTGGACATCGCACTGGGTGTGGGCGGTTTGCCGCGCGGTCGTGTCATCGAAATTTACGGCCCGGAGTCTTCCGGCAAAACCACTTTGACCTTGCAAGTTATCGCCGAAATGCAAAAGCTGGGCGGCACGGCGGCGTTCATCGACGCTGAACACGCGCTTGATCCGCAGTACGCGCAAAAGCTCGGCGTGAAGGTCGAAGACCTGCTGATTTCGCAACCGGATAACGGCGAACAAGCGTTGGAAATTGTCGATATGCTGGTGCGCTCCGGCTCGGTCGATGTGGTGGTGGTGGACTCGGTTGCCGCGTTGACCCCTAAAGCCGAAATCGAAGGCGAAATGGGCGATGCGCAAATGGGGCTGCATGCACGGCTGATGTCGCAAGCCTTGCGCAAATTGACCGGCAACATCAATCGCTCCAACACCATGGTGATTTTCATTAACCAAATCCGCATGAAAATCGGCGTGATGTTTGGTAATCCTGAAACCACCACTGGCGGTAATGCACTCAAGTTCTACGCCTCGGTGCGTATGGATATCCGCCGCGTTGGCGCAATCAAAAAAGGCGACGAAGTCATTGGTAATGAGACGCGCGTGAAGGTCGTAAAAAACAAAGTCGCCCCTCCATTCCGCGAAGCGATGTTTGATATTTTGTACGGCGAAGGTATCTCGCGTGAAGGCGAAATTATCGACTTGGGCGTGCAGCACAAACTGGTGGAAAAAGCCGGCGCGTGGTACGCCTACAAAGGCGAAAAAATCGGTCAAGGCAAAGACAATGCGCGTGAATTTTTGCGCAACAATCCCGACATCGCATTCGAGATTGAAAACAAAGTGCGCGAAGTGTTGGGCGTGAGTTTGTTGGTCGCGGGCGAAAAAGCCAAACCTAAAGCCAGTGCCAAAGCCGCCAAGGCGGAAGCCCGTGATGAGGCGCAAGCCTGAGTTAAGTCTGCGCGCGCGAGCCCTGCAATATCTGGCTCGCCGCGAATATAGCCGCGCCGAGTTGCGCGGCAAATTATTGCCGCATGTAGAGATAGACAACGATTTTGAACAAGTGCAGCCAGTTGATTTGGATGCGTTGCTCGATGATTTGAGCGCGCGCGGTTGGCTGTCCGACGTACGCGCCACCACGCAATTTATCCACGCCAAACGCAGTCGTTACGGCACGCAACGCATCACCCATGAGCTTCAGCAACGCGGCATCAGCGACGAGTTGATACAAGCCGAGTTGCCCGCGCTTAAAGAAAGTGAATTAGAAACCGCACGTGATGTGTGGCAAAGAAAGTTCGGCACACTGCCTCAAGATGCCAAAGAAAAAGCCAAACAAATGCGCTTCTTGCAATCGCGCGGATTCGGTTTTGAGGTGATATTCAAAGTGCTAAAAACCAGTGATGAAACTTCTGATTGAAATTCTTAACGCCGCACTCGCGGCGGTTGATCCTTATCGCGCGGTGTTAAATGCGCTGCGAGTCGAGGGCGATTTTTTGCAGGTTGCTGATGCGAAATATAACCTCGCATCCTTCGATAAAATCATCGTGGTCGGCGCGGGAAAAGCCACAGCGCGCATGACGTTAGCGGTGGAGAGTTTGCTGGGCGATAAAATTTCGGCGGGTTTGATAGCTGTGAAAGAGGGACACACTGCGCCACTGAATTTTATCGAGCAAATCGAAGCGTCGCATCCTGTGCCGAATGCAGCGGGTGTGGCAGCGACGGCGCGGATTTTGGAGATGGCGGGCGCGGCTAACGAAAAAACTTTGTGCTTGTGTCTTATCTCCGGCGGCGCGTCTGCGTTGCTGGTCGCGCCGGTTGCGGACATCACGCTGCAAGATAAGCAAGACGCGACGCGTTTGCTGTTGAATGCGGGCGCGTCTATCCATGAATTGAATGCGGTGCGCAAACATTTATCACGAGTGAAAGGCGGGCAGTTGGCGCGCGTGGCGTTTCCTGCGCAAGTGGTGACGCTACTGATTTCGGATGTGATAGGTGATGCGCTGGATGTGATTGCATCGGGGCCGACGGCGGCAGATGGCTCGACTTTTTTTGATGCGTGGCGCGTGGTCGAAAAATTTTCGCTGCAAGAAAAATTGCCTGTGCGCGTCGTAAATTATTTGCAGCGCGGACTAGCGGGCGAGGTTGCAGAGACGGTACGCGCGGATAATATTTGTTTGAACAAAACGCAGAACACCATCGTCGCCAGTTTGCATCAAGCGATGCGCGCAGCCCAAGTTAAATCAGGAACTCTGGGCATAGTTGCAAAAATAATCAAACAAGATTTGCAAGGTGAGGCGCGTGAGGCGGCGCGATTTTTGGCACAAGTGGTGCGCGATGAATTGGCGACTATGCAAGCGAATGAAACGCGCTGTTTACTGTGTGGCGGCGAGACCACCGTGACGGTGCGCGGCAATGGCATGGGCGGCAGAAATCAGGAACTCGCGTTGGCGTTCGCCTTGGAAATTGCAGGATTGCAAGGTGTGAAATTATTATCCGCTGGCACGGATGGCAGCGATGGGGCGAATGACGCGGCGGGCGCGATGGTGGAGGGTGACACCGTGGCGACGGCGCGCCGTCTTGGGCTGGAGGCGATGAGCTTTTTGGATAACAACGATTCCTATACTTTTTTCCAAAACCTCGATGCGGCAACGGGCGGTCACGCGCATTTCAAACCCGGTGCGACGGGAACGAATGTGATGGATATGCAGATTGTGTTGCTGCATAAAATTTGATTCGTCATTCCCGCGCAGGCGGGAATCCAGCAATTAGAAAATTTCCGCGTAGCGGACAAAATCCGTAGAGGTAAGTTGCCTATTAAATTATCTGGATTCCCGCCTACGCGGGAATGACGGTGGTTAGTCAGATGGCGGTTATCTATTTAGCCGCCCGCGCCTGTCGTGGTATGATGCGCGACTTATTTTAGCCGTGTTTTTGAACACCAAGGTGCGCAATGAAAAGCAGTGAAATTCGCCAACAATTCCTAGATTTTTTCGCCTCTAAAGGTCACACCATAGTCGCATCCAGTTCGCTGGTGCCGGGTGACGATCCGACGCTGTTGTTCACCAACGCGGGCATGAATCAGTTCAAAGATGTGTTCCTTGGTTTTGATAAACGTCCTTACACGCGCGCCACGACTTCGCAAAAATGTGTGCGTGCCGGCGGCAAGCATAATGACTTGGAAAACGTCGGTTACACCGCGCGTCACCACACATTTTTTGAGATGCTGGGCAACTTTAGTTTCGGTGATTATTTCAAACGCGACGCGATTAACTATGCGTGGGAACTGCTCACCAAAGTTTATAAACTGCCGGTGGATAAGCTCTATGTGACCGTGTACGCCGAGGACGATGAGGCTTACGACATCTGGACGAAAGAGCTGGGCTTGGGCGCGGATCGCGTCATCCGCATCGGCGACAACAAAGGCGCGCGTTATGCGTCGGATAATTTTTGGATGATGGGTGACACCGGTCCGTGCGGTCCTTGCACCGAAATTTTTTACGATCACGGCGCGCATATTCCCGGCGGTTTGCCCGGCACACCGGAAGAAGACGGCGACCGTTTTATCGAAATCTGGAATAACGTGTTTATGCAATTCAACCGCGACGAAGCGGGCGTGATGCATCCGCTGCCCAAGCCGTCGGTGGATACAGGCATGGGCTTGGAGCGCATCCCGGCGGTGTTGCAACATGTACACAGCAATTACGAAATTGATTTATTCCAAGCGCTGATTAAAGCTGCGGCACGCGAAACTTTCTGCTCACCTTACAATCGGCAACGAACTCGGACACTTGAAGAGCTTGAACGCGACTGGACTGAGGTTAGAGAAATCAATGAGCTAAAAGTTATTGCTGACCATATACGGTCTTCAGCTTTTCTTATTGCTGATGGCGTTATTCCTAGTAACGAAGGACGAGGTTATGTACTGCGCCGCATCATTCGCCGCGCAATTCGCAATGGTTATAAGTTAGGTATGCGCACGGCTTTTTTGCACTTGATAGTTCCAGATTTAGCTGAACAAATGGGAGCGGCATATCCAGAATTGGTGTCAGCTCAAAAACGTGTAATGGATACGCTGAAACAAGAGGAAGAGCGTTTCTTTGAAACTATTGGACACGGCATGGAAATTTTGGTTGCGGCAATCTTTAGCAATAAAGATAACGTCGGGGGAAGCCAAAAAATTGAAATGTTAGATGGAGAGCTTGCATTCAAATTACATGACACTTTCGGATTCCCACTTGATTTAACCCAAAACGTTTGCAAGGAGTATGGCGTTAAAGTCGATGT
>JBAVPP010000106.1:0-4508 GCA_049693175.1 Gallionella sp.
AATAGCGTCATCGCCAGCAACAGCAGCAGCAGCGACAACATCCAAATATCCTGCGGTAATACCGTCAGATTAAAAAAATGAAATTGGCGGTTGCTAATGTCAAACAGCACCGCTTGTTTACCGTTCCAACGCAAGTATGGGCCGATAAAAAAAACCAGCCAGAATGAGCCCGTTAGATATTTGACTGAACGAAAAAAACCGGGCATACGCTTGGCGTGTATGGTCTTGTCACCCAGATTAACACTCCAAGTTTCAAATTCCTGATAGATAGCGGTGACGCTACCGGCTTCATGTTCGGTTTCTTTTTCCATAACAATATTTCCTAACGTTCAGACTGCGGAGTCTAGCGATACCAAACAATTACAAGCACCCTAGCCGAACAACCACCTGTAAACAGTTATTCAGAGCTTGCTAATATACTAGCGCGAAAAAAGGAGGTTATAGCAGCCTCCTCTTTTTTGAAACAGCGACAAATTATTAACCTTTATCGCTTTTGTTCATATTTCGATATACCACATACAACAACCAAACCAGTGCTGCTGCACTACCCGCAACACTAATAATCACCCCCCAAAAAACTGCGTCGTGATTCATTTTAATTCTCCTTGGTTCAATACTGCACAGGGCACATACCCTGTGCAGTCAGAAAATTACTTTGCGATTGCCGGTACTGCTGATTCAGTCACAGCAGGCTGTGCGGCAACAACAGGTGCGTCAGCTTGCCCGCCACCAAACTTGTACACATACACCGCCAATTTTTTCATATCAGAATCGCTCAGTTTACCGGCCTCTTTGAAGCTGGGCATGATGGCAATACGGGCTTTCGGATCGCCTGAATTAACACCGTAAGTGACGGTGTGTTTGATGCCTTCTAACGCACCGTCAAAACGCCAAATCTTATCGGTCAGGTTGGCTGAGCCCATCGCTTGTATCCCTTTAGCATCCGCTCCGTGACAAGCTGTGCAATCGCTTTCGGCAAACACTTTTTTTCCGGCAGCTTCAGCATCACCATTGCCTTCGCTTAGTGCTTTAACATACTTGGACACATCGTCGATCTGCTGTGCGGTCAAATTGTCTTTGTGCGCAGGCATCATGCCCTGACGACCACCGGAAATCGTGGTGTAGATGTCATCAATCTTGCCGCCATACAACCAGTCATCGTCGTTTAACACCGGTGCAAACAGGCCTTCTTTATCTCTGGTACCCACGCCATTCGTACCATGACAAGGCGCGCAATTATCACCGAACAACACTTTGCCAGAACGTTTGACGTACTCGGTCAAATCGTTGTCGGCAAGCACTGCTGCCGGAGTCAGCGTAGCAAGTTTTGTTTCATATTTGCCGCGCACCGCATCCACTTCCCCCTTGTCGGCTTCCATTTCTTTAATGGCCGTCCAACCACCCACGCCCTTAAAATAACTGTTGGAAGATGGCAGGGGTACGGAAGGATAGAACACCCAATACACGACGACCCAAATCGCGCTGGCGGCCAATCCCAACATCCACCACTTGGGCGGTTGATTGGTAAAGTCGGCAAGATCCTCGTCCCATATGTGCCCAGTCGTAGTAGCACCCGTTACATCACGTTTTTCACTCATCATCTTTCTCCCACATTGATATGCTCTTCGTCGTCCAGTGCCATACCGCGCTGGGACTCAAACTTGTCTTTGTTCGCAGGATGGAACACCATCAAATAAACGTAGATCATGGAAGCGAACACCACTACGGCAGTAAACACACCAAGCCAGTCGTTCGTTGTCATCGATGCCACGTCCATCCCCAGATATGCCATCAGTTTAATCACGGTAGTTCACGCCTTCGGTGAACTTGATTTGGTTACCCAAACCTTGCAAGTAGGCAATAACGGCATCCAACTCATTTTTATCTTTCACCGCATCTTTCGCGCTAGCGATATCCGCATCGGTGTAAGGAGCAGGATAGAACGGCATCTTGCGCATCACTTCCATTGTTTCGGCAACATTTGCGGGATCAACCTTGTTATTCTCCAACCAGAAGAAGTTCGGCATTACCGACTCAGGCACAACCTCGCGTGGATATTTCAGATGACGGCGATGCCATTCATCCGAATACTTACCGCCAACACGCGCCAGATCAGGACCAGTACGTTTAGAACCCCATTGGAACGGATGGTCGTACATGGATTCGGAAGAAACCGAGTAATGACCATAACGATCCTTTTCGTCGCGGAACGGACGTATCATTTGCGAGTGACACAAGTAACAACCTTCGCGGATATACACTTCGCGCCCGGCCAATTCCAAAGGCTTGTAGGGACGCACACCATCACCCGGCTTCCAGTCATCCAATGACTCACCAGCTTTGCGCACCCAAACAATAGGTGCCGTATCGCCCGCGTTTTTCTGCGACTCTTTTACATTGGGCGACAAATGCGTCATCGTCGTGTCCAAATAGAACAGCGGTACGATTTCCACTAGACCTGCAATCGCAACCGCAACCGCAGCGACCAAGAACAATAGAACGGTGTTGCGTTCCAGTTTGTCCTGCAATCTGGTTGAATAAATCTTGTCGTGATTAGACATTTCTCACTCCTTATGCTTTAGCTGGAACGGCGTTGGTACCATGCGCGGCTACTGCCTGACGCACAGTCATCACCACGTTGAATAGCATGATCCATGCACCCAAGTTGTAGATTGCACCGCCGACGACACGCATCGCGTAGTACGGATGCATCGCGGAAACAGACTCAACAAAGGTATAGGTCAACGCGCCGTATTCGTCATAATCACGCCACATCAAACCCTGCATAATGCCGGACACCCACATCGCCACGACGTAAATCACCGCACCTATCGTCGCCAGCCAGAAATGCACATTCACCAAGCTGTCGGAGGACATCTCGGTACGCCACAACTTCTTGACCATGTGATAAATCGCGCCCATAGACACCATCGCCACCCAACCCAGCGCACCGGAGTGCACGTGACCGATTGTCCAGTCAGTGTAGTGAGACAAGGCGTTCACGGTTTTGATAGACATCACCGGGCCCTCAAAAGTGGACATCGCGTAAAACGCCAGCGACACCACGAGGAAGCGCAGGATGTAGTCGGTACGCAAACGATCCCAAGCACCGGACAACGTCATCATGCCGTTCATCGCGCCACCCCATGACGGGATAATCATCGCCAGTGAAATTGCCGCGCCTAATGAGCCAGTCCAATCGGGCAATGCGGTGTATTGCAAGTGATGCGCACCCAGCCAAACATAACCAAAGGTCAATGCCCAGAAGTGCAATACGGATAAGCGATATGAAAACACCGGACGATTCGCCTGTTTAGGCACGAAGTAATACATGATGCCGAGGAAGCCTGCGGTCAAATAGAAACCCACCGCGTTATGTCCCCACCACCATTGGATCATGGCATCTTGCACGCCTGAATAAATCGAGTAGGACTTGGTCAGACTGACCGGTATCGCCAGACTATTCACCACGTGCAGATAGGTGATCATAATAATCATACTCATGGTGAACCAGTTCGACACATAGATATGCGAGGTCTTGCGTATCGCCACCGTCATAATGTGATTCAGCCCGAACGCCAACCAGACCACGGCAATCATAATGTCGATCGGCCATTCCAGTTCCGCGTACTCTTTACCTTGGGTCAACCCCAGAGGCAAGGTAATCACTGCCAGAACGATAATCAAGTTCCAACCCCAGAAAGTAAACCAAGCTAACTTATTGCTCCACAACTTGGTTTCACCGGTACGCTGAACAATGTAATAACCAGTGGACATCAGCGTACAACCACCAAATGCAAAAATCACCGCATTCGTGTGCAAAGGGCGCAAACGTCCAAAAGTGATGTACGGAATATCAAAATTAAGAAAGGGCCACGCCAATTCGGATGCAATATACACACCGATTAACGTCCCCACGACTAGATACACAACGGCCATAATGGTAAACCACTTGACCACGTCCATATCGTACTTTATTGGTCTAGCTTGAGTCGCTTCCACAGTAACCACCCTCCTTATTTAAGCCAACTAATCACCAACACGGCATTCTTGACTACACTTTAACGCTCGAATGCCATGCCCACTTACTGCAACTTCCAAATCAAATTTTTAGTGATTTTCATCACGTAATGTGATTGATATCTCAATTCAAACAGCACCAGTCTCAAACAGAAAAGCGAGCTTGAGTTACGTGAAAATCGGAGAGTTACCCCACCAGCAAACAAATAAGATATATCATAAATACATCTTATTTGGACAACTCCATCTTGTCAATAAGGATAAGCATACTCTGATGTATTTTTCGAACCATAACCCATAAGTGTTACATGGGTATTAAGTGACTCAATCTTCAAAACATCTTGTGAAGGAATGAAAACAAAGGTGATATAACTTGATGTTTAATAATTATTATGCCGCGACATGGCAACTTCCTACCCAGCCATACAAGGCAAAAACATAGGAAACTTTGAGCAAACCGAACACGCCGAAGGCGATGACGATTAGAC
>JBAVPP010000107.1:0-7033 GCA_049693175.1 Gallionella sp.
TTGATACCCAGCAGCGCGGCTACCAGACTGGTTTTCCCCGCACCCGAAGGCGCGCTGATGATGAATAAATTTCCCGACATAAGAACCCCGAATCAAAAAATAAAAACTTAGAACTAAGATTTTCGCATTATGCAGGTGACTTTACCTTGTACCATAAGGCATACAGCGCGGGCAGATAGAGCAAAGTCAAAAACGTCGCGACCAATAATCCGCCCATGATGACGATGGCGAGCGGCCCCCAAAACACGCTTTGCGTCAGCGGTATCATCGCCAGAATCGCGGCGGATGCGGTGAGCATGATAGGGCGAAAACGGCGCACGGTGGATTCGATGATGGCATCGTGACGACTCAGACCAGCGGCCATGTCTTGACCGATTTGATCGAGCAGGATGACCGAGTTGCGCATAATCATACCGGTCAACGAAATCATGCCCAGCATCGCCACGAAACCAAACGGCACATGAAACGCCAGCAGCGATGCCGTCACGCCTATAATGCCCAGCGGGGCGGTGAGCAAAGCCATAATCACCAGACTGAAGCGTTGTAATTGCAAGACCAATAATGTGATGATGATGAAGGTCATCAGCGGCAAAACAGCAATGATGGAGTCGGTAGCCTGATCGTTGCCTTCCATCGCGCCGCCCGCCTCGATGCGGTAACCGGCGGGCAAGTTGGCGCGCAAACCCTCAAGTTTTTTGGCTATGTCCAGACTGACATCCGGCGCGCTGACATTGTCCGGCACGTCGCCGCGCACCGTCACCACCGGCAGGCGATTCATGCGCCAGATGATGCCGTCTTCCTGCGCGGGCGTGATGGTGGCGATTTCGCCCAGCGGCACGAATTGCCCGTTGGAAGTGTGGATGTTCAGTTGAGCCAGCGCGTTGGGATTATCGCGATCCGCCGCATCGACGCGCGCGACAATCTCGATGCGGTTGGTGCCTTCGCGGAAATTCGACACAGTCAAACCGGACAACAGCGATTGCAAATTGCGCGAAATGGATTGTGACGACAGACCGAGTTCACGCGCTTTTTTCTGATCGACTTCAATGTTGACCACGCGGATTTTTTGGTTGGAATCGACGCTGACATTTTTGGTGTGCGGATTCTGTTTGACGATTTTTTCGATTTGTTCGGCGATGTCATACAGCATTTCGGGGTTTTCACCCAGCACCCGGAACTGCACCGGATAACCCACCGGCGGGCCATTTTCCAGACGCGCGATGCGTATGCCGAGTTCGGGGTAATCCTTGTCCAGCAGCTTGCGCACACGTTGCAGTACGGCTTCGCGCGCTTGTATATTTTTTGCCGTGATGACCATTTGCGCATAGTTTATTTCGGGCAAAGTCAAATCCAGCGGCAGGTAAAAGCGCGGTGTGCTGCCACCGATGTAGCTGGTGTAATTACTGATGTCGGCATCGTTGGCAAGTTTCTTTTCCAGCTCGCCGGTCAGTGCTTCCGTGGCGGCAAAAGTGCTGCCTTCCGGCAACCAAATATCCATCAATAATTCGGGGCGTTCCGAGGGCGGGAAAAATTCTTGTTCGACTTTGTCGAAGCCCGCGACGGCAAGCAAAAATATCGCCAACGTGAGTGCGACCACGGTTTTTTTATGGCGTAGGCAAGCGTGTATCAGCGCGCGAAAATGTTTGTAGAAACCCCGCCGGTATTGATTGTCCGGCAAGGCATTGCGGGAGTTGTCTCGCAACAAACGGTAGCCCATGAAGGGGGTAAAAATAATCGCCACCAGCCAGGACATCAGCAGCGCGATGGTGACCACGGCGCAAATGCTGAAGGTATATTCGCCCGCCGACGATTTTGCCAGACCCACCGGCAGAAACGCCGCCGCCGTGATGAGCGTGCCGGTGAGCATGGGAAAGGCGGTGCTGGTGTAGGCAAAACTGGCGGCGCGCAGTTTGCTCCAACCTTGACTCAGTTTCACTTGCATCATTTCGACCGCAATCATCGCGTCATCCACCAGCAAACCCAGCGCGATGATGAGCGCGCCCAGTGACACGCGATGCAAGTCAATGCCGAATAAATGCATCACTAAAAACGTGCCGGACAACACCAAAGGAATGGAGAGCCCGACCACCAGTCCGGCGCGCAATCCCAGGCTGACAAAGCTCACTGCCAGCACAATCGCCAAGGCTTCCAAGAGCGCGCGCATAAATTCGTAGATGGAATCTTTGACCACTTTGGATTGATCGTTGACCTGATGGATGCTGACGCTGGCGGGCAATTGCGCTTGGATGTGCGCGATTTGTTTTGCCAGATCATTGCCGAGTTGCGTGACATTGCCCTGTTCGGACATGGACACCGCCAGCACGATGGCTTCTTTGCCCATGCTGTGTATCTTGAATGTGGCCGGGTCGGCATAGGCTTTGTAAACGTGGCAGATGTCGCCCAGTCTATAAATTTTGTCATCTGCTTTGATGCCGATGTCTTGTATGCTTTTCAGCGTCTTGAAATCGCCACTCACGCGCAGGCGTTCGATGTCGTCGTGCGATACCACTTCCCCGGCGGGCTCCATCGCATTCTGCGCTTTGAGCGTTGCCGCGACGCGCAGCGGATCGATGTGCAACGCGGCGAGTTTTTGGCTGGAGAATTCGATGTAAATTTTTTCGCGCTGCGCGCCCAACATGTTCACGCGGCTGACATTGGGCACAATCAGCAAGGCTTCACGCGCCGCGCTGACTTGCCTGGCAAGCTCGGTATTGTTCAAGCTGTCGGAAGTGAAAGCATAGACGGCGGTCGCGGTGTTGCCGAAGTCATCGTTGATGAGCGGCTCACTCACGCCTTCCGGTAAAAAACCGCGCATGTCGGCCAGCGTCTTGCGCACGCGATACCAGGAGCGGTCCAGTTCGGCGGGCGGCATGGCATCTTTGAGCGTGACGAAAATCACCGCCTCGCCCGCTTTGGAATAACTGCTGACGTTGTCCAGCCAAGGCGTTTCCTGCAATCTGCGCTCGATGCGGTCCACCACTTGTTGTTCGACTTCGCTGGCAGACGCGCCCGCCCAGCGCAGCTTGATGGTCATTACTTTGAATGTGAAATCGGGGTCTTCTTTTTGTCCCAGTTGACCGTAAGAAAACCATCCCGCCAATAGCAAGGCGAACAGGGCGTACATCAAAAGTACCCTGTGTTTAAGTGCCCAAGTTGAGAGATTATATGGTTTCAAAATTATGTTTTTTTTATTCCAAGTTTTGAATCTGCTCGCGCATTTGCTCGATAAGGATTTTCATTTCCATCGCGCTGCGCGACACTTCCGCATCGACTGATTTCGAGCCCAGCGTGTTGGCTTCGCGGTTTAATTCCTGCATTAAAAAATCCAGACGTTTGCCCACCGCGCCACCCGCCGCGAGTATGCGACGCATTTCGCCGAGATGACTGGCGAGGCGCGACAATTCTTCATCCACATCGACCTTGCTGGCGTACATCACAATTTCCTGACGCACCCGTTCATCTTCGGAATTTTGCATGGCATCGCGCAAACGCGTGACCAGCTTTTGCTCGTAAGCGGCAATGGCTGCGGGGATGTGCGGCATCGCCGCGACGCGTAACGCCTCGATTTTTTCCACGCGTTGCAACAAAAAATCTTTGAGTTTTTCACCTTCTCTGGCGCGACTGGCGGAGAACTCGCGCAAACAATTTTTAAGCAGATCGAACAACGTGATTTGCAATATTTCGCTGTCGTCGCCGGGTGTTTCCAACATGCCGTTCCAGCGCAACACATCCGCCACACTCAAGCTGCGCGCGTCCGGCATCGCTTGTTGCACTTGTTGATTCCATACCGCCAACTGTTGCAACAAATCGCGATTTAGTTGGGCGCGATTCTGTGTGTCGCGCGCCGCGTAATTGATGCGACATTCCACTTTGCCGCGCTGCACGGATGCGCTAATGGCTTCGCGCATGGTGCTCTCAAGGCCGCGCAATTCATCGGGCATACGCATCTGAATATCCAGATAACGATTATTCACCGAGCGCAGTTCCAGGCTCAATGAGCCGCAGGAGAAATCCGCGCTGGTGTTGGCGTAGCCTGTCATGCTGAGTATCATTTACGCGCTCCACAAGTTGAGGGAATTCAAATTCAAAAAATGCCACGCTTTGTGCGTCAAATGCAAAACCATTTTGTATCATTCCGGACCCTAAAGTGTTAGCTCTTTAGGCGCACATCCGATGAATGTGGGCGTATTTCTAGTACTATGCAAATAAAGGACTGTGCGGCGGGCGCGCATTATATTACGATTGCGCCCTTATCGATTCAAGGCGAGACACAAATCGTTCTCCATGAAATTTTCCGTACACCAGGCCAGCTTCATAGGCAACCGCAAATACAACCAGGATAGAGTTGCGTACGCCTATCGCAAAGACGCGCTGCTATTGGTGTTGGCGGACGGGATGGGCGGTCATTTGCACGGCGAGTTGGCCGCCACGATAGCGATAGAAACCTTCGTCGAGCAGTTCTCCCAACACGAAAATATTTTTGACGAGCCGCAATATTTTCTGACCGAAACGATGCGTCAGGCGCATAAACGCATTATGACTTTGCCGCACGATACGGATGTCGGATTTCCCGGCACGACCTGTGTCGCCGCCCTGTTGCAAAACGGAAAACTGTATGCGGCACATGCCGGCGATTCACGCTTGTATGTGATGCGCGACTCGGCGGTGTTGAGCCGCACGCGCGACCACTCCATGGTGCAACAATGGCTGGATTGGGGCATCCTCACCGAAGAGGAGGCGCGCGTTCATCCGCGCCGCAACCAGATTACCAATTGCCTGGGCGGCATCGAGGATTTGTTTTATGCCGAGTCTGCCCCCGTGCATGAATTGCAGCCGGGTGACGTGTTGTTGTTGAGCAGCGACGGCTTGTGGGGACCGTTCGGCGATGATGAGCTGGCGGAGTCTTTTGCGGCATTGCCACTGGCGAAATCGTTGGACAACCTGATGGTGCGCGCACTAGAGCGCGAGAGCGGACATTCCGACAACATCACCGGAGTCGCCGTGTTGTGGGGCGAAGGCGATCAGGATCACGGCAGCGAACAAACCGTCACACACGAGCTCGAAATCAACTAATTTTTATTCAAACTTTTAATCATGCGCCCCAGCTCCAGACTGCCACACCAGCTTCGCTCCATTTCGATTACACGCCACTACACCAAACACGCCGAAGGTTCGGTGCTGATTGAATGCGGCGACACCAAAGTCATTTGCACCGCGAGCGTGGAAGAAAAAATTCCGCCGCATAAAAAAGGGTCGGGCGAAGGTTGGGTGACCGCTGAATACGGCATGTTGCCGCGCTCCACCGGCAGCCGCATGAGCCGCGAAGCCGCCAAGGGAAAACAGTCCGGTCGCACCCAAGAAATTCAGCGTTTAATCGGACGCAGTTTGCGTGCCGTGGTCGATCTGAAAAAACTAGGCGAACGCACCATCCAAATCGATTGCGATGTGATACAAGCAGACGGCGGCACGCGCACCGCCAGTATTACCGGCGCGTTCGTCGCATTGCATGACGCGGTGAGCGGCCTGATGGAAAAAAGGCTGATTAAAGAAACGCCGCTGATAGATTTCATCGCCGCGATTTCGGTCGGCATTTATCAAGGCACGCCGGTGTTGGATTTGGATTATGTCGAGGATTCCGCCTGCGATACCGATATGAATGTGGTGATGTTGGGCAGCGGGAATTTTGTCGAAGTGCAAGGCACGGCGGAAGGCCACGCGTTTAGCCGCGATGAAATGAATGCGTTGCTGAATCTCGCGCAAAGCGGCATCACCGAATTGATCGTCATGCAGCGCGAGGCACTGGCGAATTAATCGAACGACGAAAGATTTTCACGCATGAAAAAACTCGTTATCGCATCCAACAATGCCGGCAAGTTAGCCGAGTTCAAAGTCCTGCTCGCACCGCTGGGCATCGAGGTGGTGACGCAGGCGCAACTCGGTATCAAAGAAGCCGAAGAACCGCATTCCACTTTCATCGAAAACGCTTTAGCCAAAGCGCGACATGTCAGTCGTGAAAGCGGATTACCCGCGCTGGCAGATGATTCCGGTATTTGTGTGGACGCGCTGAACGGGTTGCCCGGCGTGCTTTCCGCGCGCTTCTCCGGCTTGCCTAGCAACGATCAACGCAACAATGTCGCGTTATTGGAAGCGATGAAAACGCACAGCAATCGCCGCGCGCATTACGCCTGCGTGCTGGTACTGATGCGCTCCGCAGCCGATGCGCAGCCGCTCATCGCCGAAGGCGAATGGCATGGCGAAATCGCCCGTGAACCGCGCGGCACAGGCGGCTTTGGCTATGACCCGCTGTTCTGGTTGCCGCAACTGAACATGATGAGCTCCGAACTCTCGCGTGAACAAAAAGACGAGATTGGCCATCGTGGCAAGGCGATGAAAGTGTTACTGCAAAAATTACAAACTGCCTGAAGTATTCCCTGATGTCGATGTGGCTGTCGTAAGTGTTTTACGCGTTTAAAGATAGAATCGCCTTTCCTCATTTTGTTTGGAGCATTGCCATGAAAAGAATTTTTTTGAGTGTTGTACTGTCCGCTGTTGCGGTATCCGGTTATGCCGGCGATTTCAAACTTTCCAGCCCGGAAATTAAAGCGAACAGCATGATGCCGCAAAGTTTAGAGTTCAACGGATTCGGCTGTTCCGGTTTGAATAAATCACCCGCGTTGAAATGGAGCGGCGCGCCCAAAGACACCAAGAGTTTTGCCGTGACGGTTTACGATCCCGATGCACCCACCGGCTCGGGTTGGTGGCATTGGATGGTCATCAATATTCCGGCTAATGTAAACGAATTGGCGGCGGGTGCGGGTGATTTGAACAGCACGACTTTGCCGGCTGGCGCGACACAATCTCGCATCGATTATGGATTTGCCGCATGGGGTGGTACTTGCCCGCCCAAAGGTGATAAACCGCATCATTATATTTTTACCGTGTACGCGCTGAAGACTGAGAAGATCGAAGTGCCTGCCGATGCGACCGCCGCATTGACGGGCTATATGATTAAGGGCAATGCCATCTCCAAGGC
>JBAVPP010000108.1:0-3124 GCA_049693175.1 Gallionella sp.
ACTTCTCTGCTCATACTATTCTCCAGCTCTTAAACTTGACGTTAATGACATCGACGCGCGGCACGCGTCCAATTAAAAAGTTGGCACTAAACGCGCCTTATCCAAATTCGCCAATTCGATTGCGACCGGCGTACCGTCGACATCCAATTGCAACACACCTTCATTCAACGCGCCGATGATGCCGATAAAATTTTTGCGCCCGGCTAACGGCATACGCAATTTTAAGTTTGCTTTTTCACCGATGAAGCGCTCAAAATCTGCTTCCTTTTTCAGCGGTCTATCTAGGCCAGGCGAAGATATTTCCAGCCTGTCGTAATCGATATTTTCGACCAAGAATAAGCGCGTCAATTGATGACTGACCGTTGTGCAGTCATCAACCGATATGCCTTCAGGCTTGTCAATAAACACGCGCAACATGCCGCGCCCGGAGCGTTCCACGTCAACCAACTCATAACCCAAGCCTGTCACCGTAGTCTCAATAATCTTCACTGCATCCATAAAACCCGACCCACAAATAAAAAACGGGCTCGAAGCCCATCACAAAACGCGCCGCATTGTATCAAACCTCGGCGGCAAATGGAAATGTGTTTGCACTCAAAAGTAATTCGGCGTGCAAACCCAAATTTTGTTCGTTGAAAAAGTGTCAGAACCCGTCCTGATAGCGCACCGTAATGGGATAACGCCAGTCCTTACCATAACTGCGTTCCGTGATGCGTATGCCCACCGCCGCTTGACGACGTTTATATTCGCTCAATCTTATCAAACGCACCACGCGCCGCACATCGGCTTCTGGAAAACCAGAAGCGATGATGTCCGGTATCGCCATGTCCAGCTCCATATAACACGCGACAATACCGTCCAGAATGTCGTAGGGCGGCAAACTATCCTGATCGGTTTGATCGGGTCGTAATTCCGCGCTGGGCGGGCGTGTGATGATGCGTTCGGGAATCACATGACCCAGCGAATTTCGATATTGCGACAAACGATAGACCAAGGTTTTGCACACATCTTTGAGCACAGCAAAACCGCCCGCCATATCGCCATACAACGTCGCATAACCCACGCTCATTTCGGATTTGTTTCCGGTGGTCAACACCAAGCTGCCAAATTTATTTGACATCGCCATGAGCAGCGTTCCGCGTATACGCGCTTGCAGATTTTCTTCGGTGGTGTCTGCCGCACGCCCCACAAAGGAGTCACTTAGCGTTGCGACAAATTTATCGAACATGGGTGCGATATCGAGCTCGTCGTATTTCACGCCCAAAATTTTCACCATCTCACGCGAGTCATCCAGACTGATTTGGGCGGTATAAGGTGACGGCATCATAACCGCATGAACTTTGTCCGCACCCAACGCGTCGACCGCAATCGCCAATGTCAGCGCGGAGTCTATGCCACCTGATAAACCCAATAGCACACCGGGAAAATGATTCTTACCGATGTAATCTTTCACGCCCAGACATAAAGCTTGATATACGCTCGCCTCGGTGGACAGCAAAGCGATTTTTGCGCCGCTCACATTACCCGCCGCGCTGACTTCGATATATGCCAACGCCTCCTCCATTTGCACGCATTGCGCTATCACATTACCTTGCCCGTCCATCGCGAACGAGCCACCGTCAAAAATCAATTCGTCTTGTCCGCCGACCATGTTCGCATACACCACAGGCATACCTGTTTCAGCAATGCGTGCCTGTAAAGTTTTATAACGCTGTTCTTGTTTTGTCACCGAGAACGGCGAGGCATTCATCACCAACAAAACTTGCGCGCCGGCAGCTTGTGTTTGGGCGACAGCCCCGGATGACCACACATCCTCGCAGATATTCAACCCAAATTTAATCCCCGCCAACTCAAACACGCAGGGCGTAATACCCCGCTCAAAATAACGCACCTCATCGAATACCGCATCATTGGGCAATTTCTGCTTGCAATAAGTCGCCACAATTTTGCCATCACGCAACAACGATGCGGCGTTATATCGCTTGCCGTCACGCTCGTAAGGATGGCCGACCAGCACAGTGATGCCCGATATTTTTTGCGCCAACTCAATTAGGGCGAGCGCGCAGCTTTGATAGAAACCGTCGCGCAACAACAAGTCTTCGGGAGGATAACCACACAGGCTTAATTCCGGCGTAAGCAATAGTTCCGCACCTTGCGATTTGGCTTGTTCAACAGCTTGTAAAATCTTGGCGGAATTTTCTTTGAGGTCACCCAACACGCAATTGATTTGTGCGATAGCCAGCTTCATGTGAAATAAATTATTGCGATTTAGGGATGTATATTTTAGCATCGCGCGCTTGTTTGCGATAACATTCTCGGTGTTGCACTACGAATATTTTAGGCGAAAAAAAACGGGCTGGTGGCAGCCCGTTTTTCATGTGAACAACAGCCGATATTACTTGGCTACGCGTTCTACCGAGTTCACTTCAACACGGCGGTTTAGTGCTTGACCAGCCTTAGTCTTATTGTCGCCGATTGGGTTAGCCGAACCCTTGCCTTCAGCAGTGATGCGGTCAGCTGCAACACCCTTCTTGACCAGATATGCCTTCACAGCTTCAGCTCGTTTAGCAGACAAAGCATGGTTAGCTTTTTCTTTACCACGGCTGTCGGTATAACCATCAACAGTCAGCTTCGCGTCTTTGTTCTTTGCCGCGAACTCAACCACTTCGTTCAATTTCTTGTCAGCAGCTGGTTTCAGTTTAGCCGAGTTGGTATCAAAGCTCGCGCCTTCGATAGTCACTGGTTTGTCAGAGAAAATAGTCTTAGGTGCGGGTGCCGGAGCAACCACCACAGGTGCTGGAGCCGGTGTTGGCGCAACAACTGGCTCAGGCTGCTTCATCACGATAGGTGCGGCAATCGCAGCAACCACAGGTGCAACATAAGGAGAATCGAAGTAGTAATTTACGCCGATAGAAGTTGTTTTGTTAGCAATCTTACCCGGGCTGGTCTTCGCATTTGCAACTTCATATTGTGCCTGAGCACTCCAATGAGGAGCGAACTTGTATTCAAGACCCAGTGCGGAATGCACACCATTACCTGACTGAGGATTCAAATCGTTTGTTGAAGCGGTGTGATCCACGCCCAACTTAACGAAAGGCATCCATTTGCCGTATGGCAGACCCAG
>JBAVPP010000109.1:0-9220 GCA_049693175.1 Gallionella sp.
TCCCAATCCAAATTCATCGTGCCGTCTTTGAGATGTCCGGTGACAAAAATACAGGCCTGCGCATGATCGCGATGCGTGAGTGGTATGCCCGCGTAAGAAGCCACGCCCGATGCGGCAGTAATGCCCGGCACGACTTGAAAGGGAATACCTTCCGCCGCCAGGGTTTCGATTTCTTCGCCGCCGCGTCCAAAGATAAACGGATCGCCACCTTTAAGACGCAACACGCGTTTTCCTTCTTTCGCCAGACGCACCAACAGCTCGTTGATTTCTTCCTGACGCAAGGTGTGATCCGCGCGTTTTTTGCCGACGAAAATGCGCTCGGCATCACGGCGCGTCATATCGACAATGGGTTTGGAAACCAGATTGTCGTACACCACCACATCGGCTTTTTGCATCAAACGCAACGCGCGAAATGTCAGCAAATCAGGATCGCCCGGCCCCGCGCCCACCAGATAAACTTCGCCGCGCACAATGTTGTCTTCATCCGCCAACATCTTGTTCAGCATGGCTTCCGCGCTTGCTTCATCACCCGTTAGAACTTTTTCGGCGACCACGCCATCCAGCGCGTTCTCCCAAAAAATGCGTCGCTTGGCGGGATTGGTGACGCGCGCTTTGACTTGCTCGCGAAAACGTTCCGCGAATGCCGCAAGACGGCTGAAATTCTGCGGGATAATGGTTTCCAATTTGCCGCGCATCATGCGTGTCAACACAGGTGATGCACCGCCGCTGGAGAACGCCACCATCAACGGTGAACGATCCAGAATCGCGGGCATAATAAAGCTGCACAATTCAGGATCATCCACGGCATTCACCGGAATATTTTTCGCTTTTGCCAGCTCAGAAACCAGTCGATTCACGTTGCGGTCATTAGTCGCGGCGATAACCAATGCCACGCCGTCCAAATGGCTCGCATCAAAGGGCGCGATAACCGCTTGCGCATTTTTTTGCGCCAGCAATTCATCGGAAATCTGCGGCGCAACCACGCGCACTTTTGCGCCCGCTTCCAGCAATACGCCCGCTTTGCGCGTGCCGATAGAACCTCCGCCCACCACCAAACAAAGTTTGTTTTTTACATCAAAAAAAATAGGCAAAAAATCCATGCTTAATTCCCCAGAAAATCACGGGTGCGCGTCTGCCACAATGCCTCAGCCATGCGCTGCGCTTCGACTATATTGGGCGCGCGACCCATGGCGCGCAAGGCGATAGCGGCAGTCGATAACACCGCAGCCAAGCCGTATTCATCTTCGATTTCACCGCGCCACAACAACCCCAAGTGCGCCACATCCATGCGCTCGTCTTTCATGTGACGCGAAGTGAATAACGCGGGCAAAGTCTCGTCCAATTTCAAACCATTCAACACCAGCCGCAACTTGCATTCACCATCGGGATTACGCTCGCCTTCACCGCCCTCGCCTTTGAATACCGCGAGATTTTTGTCGCCCAACAACTGCGCCGCGCCCTGATGCGTTTCGTCATAGCCGGGATGAAAAATGCCCATGATAGAGGTAGTCGCACGCCCCGGATTCAACATACGCACCACCGAATGCACAGGCGAGCGCAGCCCCAAAGTTTCTTTGAGGTCGATGAAATGCTGCAACATCGGATTCATCGCGGGCAGGGAAATAAAAGCGAAATTGCGCTGCAATAATTGCTGCGCGGCTTGCGCGAATGAGTCGCAACTTGCGATACCCAGCGAGGCAAGCGCGGCGGGCGTGTAAACGCGATCCGCCGTTTTCATTTGCATACCGTGCATCAACACTTTCGTGCCATGGCTTGCCAGCAACAATGCCGACAAAATAAACCAGGGCAGTTGGCGGCGTTTGCCCGCGTAAGAAGCCCAGTCCAAATCGACAGGTGGGAAAGTTTGCGTCACATGCAAGGACTCGCGCGCGGCCTGCACAAAGCCCGCCATCTCGGCGGCGGTTTCTTCTTTGACACGCATCAACATCAGAAACGCGCCTAGCTGCGTTTGCTCGACTTCGCCCTTGAGTATCATGCCCATGGCGTGCGCCGCTTCCTCTTGCGTCATGTCGCGCGCGCCCCGTTTTCCCTTGCCAAGTATTTGTATATATTTTGCGAATGGATGTGTCATATTTTCCTAAAAATTAAATCACCGCTGCTGCGGTATTTTTTGTCTGTTTGACGCTGCGTATAAACGCCGCAAAACGTGTCGCCCAATAGCACGAACCGATAGTGCGCAAATGGGTATAAGAGGCAAGCATATTGTGCAACATCAATCCGTCACGCTCGCCGTCTATGCCGTAACCGCGCGCGACATGATAAGCGTAGCGCGTGTCCGATGGAAGATTTTCCAAACTGGAATAATGAAATTCGTGAGCAAGAATCTTATCAGCAGGCGCGAGAGGGCGCGGCCAAAGATGTGTAGCATTTTCCTGTAAATGCACATAGCCGCGACCGATGGGTTTGTCGTGCATTTGCACATCACCGGGTATCGCGCCGACCATGTCAAAGGTCTGCCCTTGATAGCGGATGCCGCGCGACAAATACATCAGCCCACCGCATTCCGCATAGGTCGGCAAACCTTGTTCTATCGCGCGTTTTATTTCGCCGCGCAAACTCGTATTGGCTTCCAATTCCGCCGCGCACGTCTCTGGAAATCCGCCGCCGATATACAGCGCGTCCACCTTCGGCAGATGCGCGTCGCGCAAGGTATCGAAGGGAATCAACTCCGCACCCGCCGCTTTCAACGCGTCCAAATCATCGGCGTAATAAAAACCAAACGCGCGGTCTTGGGCGATGGCAATACGCAATTTTTCGCCATGAGGAAACGTACTGATTTGGGCAGTTTGCGGTACATCCAAACGCGGTTTTTTGGATAGCTCAAGCAACTTATCCAGATCGACTTGATCGGCAATCGCTGCGCCGATTTGTTTGATTTTTGCCGTCGCGACACGCGACTCATTACTGGGCATTAAACCGAGATGGCGTTCGACGATGCTCAAGCGTTCATCGTGATGTATCGCACCCACCACCGGCACGTCGGTGTAATGTTCGATGACGGCGCGCAGCTTGGATTCGTGGCGTGAACCACCAAGATTATTGAGGATGATTCCAGCAATGTTGATGTCGCGGTCGAAGGCCTGATAACCCAGAATTAACGGCGCAATACCGCGCGTCATACCGCGTGCATCGATAACCAGCATCACCGGCAAATCCAGCAGCTTCGCCAGCGCGGCATTGCTATTGCTGCCATCCAACGCCAACCCGTCATACAAACCTTTATTACCCTCGACGATGTTCACTTCCGAGTGATGACGCGCGAACGTGGCAACGATGTCACCCTGTTCCATGAGATACAAATCGAGGTTGCGGCAAGCGTGTCCGGCAGCTTGCGAAAGCCACATCGGGTCGATGTAATCCGGGCCTTTTTTGTACGGCTGCACTTCAAGTCCACGCGCTTTCAATGCGGCGCACAGACCGATGCTAACCATGGTTTTCCCGGAGGATTTATGTGCTGCCGAAATCAGCATTTGATGCATGGCAGCCTCTTGAAAAAATCAAATGTTAGAAAAAAGTTGCCGCAGAGTACACAGGGGAATTGTTTGTCACTTAATCTTGTTCGTTGCACTCATCATCTCTGTGTCCTCTGTGCTCTCTGTGGCTGATTTTCTGTTGAAATTAGTCGGCGAGATAAGGCTTGTCTTGCGGCATAAAATTCAGCACGCGCACACTGATGGTGGTGATAATAAATGCAATCGCCAGTCCGCCAAAACCCAACATGAGTTCATAAATGGAAGGTGTGTAACTGGCAATCTGTCCGTCACCAAAACTGCTCTTCACTTCATAGCCGGGGAAAATGCTTAAAGGGAACGCTTGCCCGCCGATAATGAACACATAGAGCAACGCGAATGCACCCACCACAATGAGCATCGAGGCCAATGCCACACATTTTGCTTTGCCCAGTCCGGGCATGTAAATCAACACCAACGGCGCGATATTGCCGAACAAAATATATCCCCACCAAAAAAGATTCGGATAAATGCCGCCGTCGCGCAAAATGAAATGCTCAAATGCGGTTTGATGCGAAAAATATAGATTGGTCAAATGATAAACGGCGACCATATACAACGATGCGATGACGAATGTGCCCAACAGATTTTTGGTGCGGCGCAGAATGGCGGCATCCAACTCTTTTTCATTCCAGTTGTATATCGCCCGCTGCACCACATGAAACACCGCCAGTCCCCATGCGAACGACAACACGATAAACATAGGCGGCAATAACGCCGAACCGTAAGCCTGACGCGCGGTCAGAAACGCAAAAATCAAACCCGTGCCGGTGGTCAAAATAAAACGCCAGGCGAACACCGCAAATCCCACCGGTTTAGACCAGGGATGCATACGTTGTTCCATCATGGTCCACAGGTAAATTGCCACCAGCGAAAACATGCCGGAATACAGCACCACGTTCCAAGCGAACACCGAGGTGAGATTAAAATTTGTCGCGGCGACAATGACGCGATCCGGTCTGCCCAAGTCCAACATTAGCACCGTCAGTCCACCCGCCAACATGGCGATGGAAAGCAAGCTGGCAAGCGGCGCGCGCGCCTTGTAAATCGCCTTGCCAAACACCGAACCGATAGACGCGACGTTCAACACGCCGGATGCCGCGACCACCAGAAAAATCGCAAACACATGCGGAAGACCCCACACGATTTGGTTGTTCATACCGCTGATGATGTGGCCGTGTTCTTCCATCATGTGCACGGCGTACATACCGGCCAGAGCCACCAGCCCACCTGCCGCGAGCAGCACATAATACATACGATTTTTTAAGCGCAAAGCGGCGGGGGTGGGCATGGTCAAAGTCCTTGGTAACGTATGCCGGGATTCAATTGCAAATCGGCGCGTACTTGCACCGATGCAACGCTGCGGAGTTTTTGCGCGATTTCGCTAGTCACATCATTCAAGTCACCGAACAAAATGGCTTTGTTGGGACACGCCTCAGCGCACGCCGGTTTTTTGCCCGCATCGACGCGATGCACACACAGCGTGCAACTTTCCACCGTGCCTTTGCCGCGCGGCACATCCGGGTTCTGGTCATGCAAGGGTTCATGCACGAATGAACGGGCTTTGTACGGACACGCCATCATGCAATAACGACAACCGATGCAGCGATGTTTATCCACCAGCACAATGCCATCGGCGCGCTTGAACGACGCGCCGGTCGGACACACATCCACACAAGGCGGATGTTCACAATGTTGGCACATCATGGGCAAGGACAATTCGTGTCCGGTATCTATCGCCTTGATTTCTATTTTGCGTATCCATTGCGAGGAGGTCGAAGTCAGCGGCGCGCTGCCCAGCCCATTTTCTTTGTTGCACGCGGTGACGCAATCGTTGCAGCCTTCTTTGCATTGCGCCGTGTCGATCAACATACCCCAACGCACTTTGCCGCTGGCGGCTTCGGTGTTGCCATGTGCCACATCAAACAACAACATGCCGGGCGCGATGGCGACTGCCGCCGCACCGACCGAAGTCTTGAGAAAATTCCTGCGCTGGTTATTCATCTCGCTCATTTTGCGTTCCTCTGCAACCACGCGCTTTTGCGCGTGCCGGAATGACACTCGAAGCAATCAATTTTCACCGCCTCATAGCGATGACAGGCGACACAAAAACTGTCGTCGCGCGCAATCACGCTGTCATCTTTCAAACTGGCATGACATTCGATGCAATTCTTCAGGCTGATTTTGTCGTCGCGTATGCCTTTGCGCACAGTCTCGTCACGCTGGTGTTTGAGCAGATGCATGTGATTTTCGCGCATCCACTGCGGGTCTCTCACACACTGACCGCCACGGCCGATGTCGGGCTTAGGCATGGCGGTATCCGTCGCCCAAACCGAGGTGACGAATACGCACAGCAGCAAAGAGACGAGCAGTTTCATCAGTCACCCAAACCCATTTGGATATAACCCGTCGGGCACACATCCGCGCAAATATGGCAGCCGATACATTTGTTGTAATCGGTATCCACATAACGACCCAATGTGGACTTCGCTTTAGGCACGCGGAACACGGCAGTTTGCGGGCAATACATCACGCAATTGTCGCACTCGAAACACATACCACAACTCATGCAACGTTTGGCTTCCGCGACCGCCTGATCCTGTAGCAACACACCCAGGCGATCATCAAAATTGCCCAGTGCTTCCTGCTCATTCAAAGTGATGACGTTGCGCTTGTTGCGCGCCACAATCGAGAAATGACCCATGAATAATTTGTCGTGCGGAATCACATAACGGTCGGAACGATTGTCGAAGTTATGCACCGCCACATTAGACTTATCCGTGCCGCGCAACGGTTCGCTGCTGGCTTTAACTTCCATCCCTTTTTCCATCATCTTGCGCATCAAATCGAATTGGTGCGCGTCGATTTTTGGACGTTTTTCCAAGTCCATACCGAGCAAATAATTGTGTATGCCATCGGCGGCAATCGAGCCGTGACCAATCGCGGTAGTCAGCAAATGCGGGCGAATAATATCGCCACCGGCGAACACGCCTTTTTGCCCGGCAACCAAATAATTGCGGTCGGTGGACACCGCGCCCTTGCCGTTGTTGAATTCTTCCAAGCCGGTGAAATCCACCGCTTGACCAATCGCCGAAACAATCAAATCCGCTGCAATATCGCGCTCCGTGCCCTCGATATTTTTCACGTCCAATTTCCCGCCGACAATTTTTGCCTCGCATTGCATCACGCGCAAGGCAGTGGCACGACCATCCGCGCCGCGCACGATACCAACCGGAACCAGACCGCCCAGAATCGCGATACCTTCGGCGAGTGCCTGTTCGATCTCGTGTTTATTGGCCTGCATTTTGTCGATATTGAAAATCGAAGTCAGCGTGACATGCGCGCCTTGCTTGACGGAAACTTCCGCCACATCATGCGCCATTTGACCGGCAATGGCTTGCTCGAATTCGGTCGGTTGGGAATTTTCCAAATGACCCAAACGACGCGCGACCGTCGCCACGTCGATGGACGTATCACCACCGCCGACCACCACCACGCGTTTACCGACGTGTTGCAAACGTCCGTCGTTAAAGGCCTTCAGGAAAGCCGTTGCAGTGACGACGTTAGGAGCGGCACTGTCCGCCAGTGGCAGCGCGCGACCGGCTTGCGCGCCCATACCCAAAAATACCGCGTCGAATTCTTTGCGTATTTCTTCCAGTGTCACGTCCGTGCCGATGCGGCAATTCATACGCGCTTTCACACCCAGATCCATGATGCGATTGATTTCCGCATCCAACACATCACGCGGTGTGCGGAAACCCGGAATGCCGTAACGCATCATCCCGCCCAGATGTTCGTGATCGTCGAACACGGTGACTTCATGGCCTTTCAATGTCAGTTGATAAGCGCATGACAAACTCGCCGGTCCACCGCCGATAACCGCGACTTTTTTGCCGCTGGGCGTGGATTTATTTTGATAAGCCAGCTTGTTCGCAATCGCATATTCACCGAGAAAATGTTCCACCGAATTGATACCAACGTGGTCTTCCAGCGCGTTGCGGTTACAACCCGTTTCGCATGGCGCGGGACACACGCGCCCCATCACCGATGGAAAAGGATTGGCTTCGGTCAAACGTCGCCAAGCGTATTCCTGCCAAGGCATAGTCGGCTTGCCATCCGCGCCGACCGGCGGTTTTTCTGTCTGGCGCACAATGGCCAGATAGCCGCGTATGTCTTCACCCGCCGGACAACTGCCTTGGCAGGGTGGTGTGGATTGGATATAGGTCGGGCATTTATGCGTGTGGCTCGCCTGGAATATTTGCTCGTTCCAACGCTTCACTTTGCTGTCGCCATCTTTGTAACGGCGGAATGTGATTTTTTGCGGGGTTACGGTTGCTTCTGACATATCGTCCTACCTCCAAGAAATTATTGCTTGTCACCTAATATGATTGCGTTACTGACGAGCTGATGCACACCGCCCACCATTCTTCTGTCGAACCCGTAGATGGGCATGACCTTGGTGAATTGCGCCTTGCAAATCGCGCAAATAGTCGCCATAAAATTCACGCCGTGTTGATCGACGGCTTGCTGCAAAACTTCCATGCGCGGCAACGCGCCTTTAACGCGCAAATCGAGCAAATCGTCGGTCAACAGCCCACCGCCGCCACCACAACAGAAAGTTTGTTCGCGCGTGGTGCGCGGATCCATTTCGACAAAATTATTCGCCACCGCTTTGATGATGTTGCGCGGAATATCAAACTGCCCACCGGCAAAATCACCCATACGCGAACCGCGCGCGACGTTGCAGGAATCATGGAAAGTGATGATGTGTTTGTCGTTCAGCGTCTTGTCAAAAGACAGCCGTTCGTCCTCTATCATGTCCCAGGTAAACTCGCAGATATGCATGGGTTGCTTGTAGCGATGATCCAATTGTTTTTGCAACATTTGCGCGAATTTATCATTGACATCCGCACCGTCGCCCACGCCGGTCAGGGTATTCCAAAAACTATACGCGACACGCCATGCGTGACCGCACTCGCCCACCACGATACGTTTCACACCCAGCTCCAGCGCGGCCTGACGAATGCGCATGGCGATGGTGCGGAGCTGGTCGTAGTTGCCGATGAACATGCCAAAATTACCCGCTTCCGACGACATCGAGGATAGCGTCCAACTCGTACCGGTGGCGTGAAAAACTTTGGCGTAACCGATCAAACTATCGATATGCGGTTCGGCAAAAAAGTCGGCTGACGGTGTAATCAACAACACTTCCGCGCCCTTGACATCCATCGGAAAACGCACGTCTATACCGGTGGCTTCTTTAACGTCTTCTTCCAGTCCTTCCAGCGTATCCACCAGCGCGTTGGCGGGCAGACCGAGGTTGTTACCGATCTTGTGTACCTTGCCGATAATCTCGTTGGAATATTTTTGTCCGTAGCCCACACTGTCCAAAATTTCACGCGCCGCCATGGTCACTTCGGCGGTGTCAATGCCGTAAGGACAGAACACCGAACAACGGCGGCACTCGGAACATTGGTAAAAATAATTGTGCCATTCGTCCAACACTTCGCGGGTCAAATCACGCGCGCCGACCAGCTTGGGAAACACTTTTCCGGGCAAAGTAAAATAGCGGCGATACACGCTGCGCATTAAATCCTGGCGCGCTACCGGCATATTTTTCGGGTCTTGTGTGCCAATAAAATAATGGCATTTATCGGAACATGCGCCGCAATGCACGCAGGCATCCATAT
>JBAVPP010000110.1:0-3139 GCA_049693175.1 Gallionella sp.
TCCACCGACAACGCGCGGGTGAAACGCGCGAACACGCGACCATCTTTGAAATGCAACACATCGCGCGCTTCTTCGTAGCTGTTATATAGCCGCCGCACCTGATGCAAAAACGCCTCTGGGTCGACCAGTTGCTCCAGTACATGTGCCAGCAACAAATCATCTTTGCCGGTATCGACCAATTCCTTGGGCACGCGCCACAGCTCCATAAAACGCTTGTTGGCGGACAGCACATGTCCATCCTGCGCAATCATCAATATGCCTTCGTCGGTGGATTCCAAGGTGCTGCGCAACAAAGTTTCGCTGCGTTGCAACTCCGTCTCCAAACGCTTGCGTTCCGTCACATCGCGCACCGTGCTGACGATGTGCTGCACGCCGTCCAGCGAGGTCACCACGGCAGACACCGAGCCTATGAACACCTGCCCGTTTTTGGCCGTCACTTCGACTTCAATGTTATGACAATGCCCGGTCTGGTTCAGCGCATCCAGCATTCTTTGTCTATCTTCCGCCCGCTGCCACACGCCCAAATTTATCGTGGTGTTGCCAATAATTTCCTCGCGGCGATAACCACTCGCACGGACGGCCGCATCGTTGGCGTGCGTGATACAGCCGTCACTCAGGCGGCTGATGAGCATGAGTTCCGGCGTGTTGTTGAAGATTATTTCGAAGCGATTTTTTTCTTCCTGCAAAGCAATCTCGGCATTTTTACGCGTCGTGACATTCAGCGTCGAACCAACTGCCCAGAGCGGATTGCCCGCCGCATCGCGTTTTGCAATTTCACCGCGAGTATGCGCCCACCCCCACAACCCGCCGGGATGCGCGATACGATATTCAAAATCGAAATTTGCGCTACCGGGTTGCAAAGCATGTTGGAATTGCGCCATGAGCGATGCCCGGTCTTCGGGATGAACAAACGCCAGCCAGCTTTGCATATCATGCGGCGCATGATCGGCTTGTATGCCCAGTACCCTAAGCCCCTCATCGTCATAAATAATTTCATTCGTGACGAGATTCATCTCCCACA
The DNA here is from genome assembly GCA_049693175.1 of Gallionella sp. GTDB lineage: Bacteria > Pseudomonadota > Gammaproteobacteria > Burkholderiales > Gallionellaceae > Gallionella. The sequence continues at coordinate 1,022 of JBAVPP010000110.1, forward strand.
CATTTAGTTGCGAAATTTCGACCGCGACACGAAAACACTGATTGGCTAACGCCACATCGGATTCCAGATGATGAATCTGGCCTTTGGAAAATTCGCCCAACAGGTAAATCATAAAAGCCAGATGCGTGGGCTCAACTATCGCCGTGGCAACCAAGCCTTTAATCAAATCCTCGCTAACCACATGCCCGTAAAAAAGCACGTCCAACAACGCAACGATAACTTCAACCGTTAGCAGCGCGACGAGCATAACCCCCGTCCAAAGCTTCCAACCGTTCGCGCGTTGCAATAGCGCAATAAATTTGGAATTCATCCTTGGCTTTCCTCTAAGTGATACAGCAAAATATCAACAACGATCTTTGCTTTATCCTGCTACCCCTACCAAGCTCCAAGCGGACAATTCCTATCCAACTCACATCACGAGCAAGGTCACTTTCGTTTGCCAAATACTTCCCGCAAAAACACTGTCGCCTGTTGCCAGGAATCTTTGTCGGCAGCGGCGTTGTAAGCCAGTGGTAAATTGAATTTCTTGCCCAACTCGTCGGCTGCCTCGTTGGTAAAAGCGTGTTGCGCATGAGGATAGGTGACCACGCGATAATCCGCGCCGGCTTGATCCATTTCCTGTTTGAACGCGGCGACGGCGGCGGCGTTAATCATCGGATCATCCTCGCCGCTAAAAGACAAAATGCGCGCTTTAATCGCGCCGGCTTGCACGGGAATGTCTGTGCCCAACGCGCCATGAAAACTAATCACGGCTTTCAAGTCTTCGCCCATGCGCGCCATATTCAACGCCACACCGCCGCCGAAACAATAACCGATCGCCGCCATTTCGTTTTGATCGACGCTCTCTTGTTCACGCAATAATTGCATCCCCGCCTCGAAACGCGCTTTCGCCATCGGCATATTCTTGCTCACTTCGGCGGCGAACATCCCCGCCTCGTGCGGATGATGCGCTTGCTTGCCGTCGCCATACATATCCACCGCCAGCGCGGTGTAACCCAGTGCCGCCAACATGTCGGCACGATGCCGCGCATAGGCGTTGTGTCCCCACCATTCATGCACCACCAGCACCGCCGGACGTTTGCCTTTGAACGCGTCGTCATACACCACATAACCCTTGAGCGTCGTGCCTTGCGCGCTGTAGTCCACTTCTTTGCCAACCAGTTGCGCGTGTGCGGCAGTCATCGTTAAACACAGACCCAACATCATGCCTAAAAGTATTTTCATGCTCGCCCCAGTATTAAAAATAGTGATTAAATTTGCGCGACTTCGACCTGCTGGCGCACATACAATATCTTCAGATTTTCGGGATATAAAACATCGAGGAATTTGTCGGCGGCCGTTTCGTCCACGATGAATTCGACTTTCACCGCCAACTCACCCGCCAACTCGAAAAAAGTTTCCTCATGCAACTTGCCATGCCGCCCGAAACCGGCAACAGCACGAAATGCCGAGCCCCCGCTGATGCCTTGCGCTTTGGCGCATTCCAGCAACCATTCATACAAGGGCATACCACCGTGGTGCTGTTTTTCGCTCACATAAAAAGATAGCAAATCCATGTTGCTCCCCTAAGATATATCGGCGGCACTACCAAAAAATTAAGGTCGCATTGCGACCCTAGCTTAACGCAACCACTTAAAAGTTTGTATCCCTATTATGGTCATCAGTAATGAGCCACCGAGATGCGCGACGATAATGCCCATCGCCCAGGTATATTGACCGCGTATCAACAGCGTCACGGTCTCCGCCGAAAAAGTAGAAAAAGTGGTGAGGCCACCGAGAAAACCGGTGATGGCAAACAGCCGCCACTCGGGCGATAAGCCGGGATGCTGCATGAAAAAAGCAACCGCGAGTCCGACCAGATAACCGCCAACCAGATTGGCTGCCAGTGTACCCAGCGGCAGTTCGGGCAAGACCGGGTTGAGCCACAGCCCGAATCCCCAGCGCAGCCACGCGCCACACGCCGCACCCAAACCAATGGCAAGAAATGAATAAATCAACATATAGAAATTTGTAAATTTGTCATTCCCGCGTAGGCGGGAATCCAGTCATTAAAAAACCCCGCAATGCGGGTACAAAATCCCATTGAATAGAAACGCTAGATTCCCGCCTACGCGGGAA
>JBAVPP010000111.1:0-4328 GCA_049693175.1 Gallionella sp.
GCCATACGCAACAGCGAGGTGAAGAGTGGAATGAGTAGAGGGCGCAATTTTGGCACAATCGAAAATCACAACAATGCGGTGCAGTGCAGCAACTTTCTGGCACAATTTTGGCACACTGACCGTGCCAAAACCGATAAATTCCGACTAACAATACAAGTTGTATCGCAAAGAAAAAACCCACTAACCTTTTGAATTAGTGGGTTTATATTGGTGCCGCCTATCGGATTCGAACTGATGACCTACCGCTTACAAGGCGGTTGCTCTACCAACTGAGCTAAGGCGGCTTTCTTTGATTTGGTGGGTCGGGCGAGATTCGAACTCGCGACCAACGGATTAAAAGTCCGCTGCTCTACCGGCTGAGCTACCGACCCCTGCAAAGGAGCGCGAATTATACGGATTTAGCCTATGCTGTCAACGCAAAATCTGCTTTATCGCACATCTTTTTTACGAATTGCGATAGCTTGTCGGATCAGTGATGCCAGCCGTCGCAAATCCGGCACTGCGCAAACGACAAGAATCGCATACACCACAAGCGCGACCTTGTTCATCGGCCTGATAACACGACACGGTTTGCGCATAGTTCACGCCGAGTTTTGTACCTTGCAAAATAATTTCAGCTTTGCTCATGTGCAACAAGGGCGCGTGTATGGTCAAAGGATGACCTTCCACCGCCGCTTTAGTGGCGAGGTTAGCCATACGTTCAAATGCTTCGATATACGCGGGGCGGCAGTCGGGATAGCCGGAATAATCCACCGCGTTGATGCCGACAAAAATATGCTGCGCGTTCAATACCTCCGCCCATGCCAACGCCATCGACAACATGATGGTGTTGCGCGCCGGAACATAGGTGGAAGGAATGCCGCTGCTGGGTAATTCGGGGACGGCGATAGTGTTGTCGGTGAGCGACGAACCGCCGAAGCCGGTGAGGTCGATGTTGACCACGCGTAATTCTTGCGCGCCTTGCGTCTTGGCCACGCGTTGCGCGGCGGCAAGTTCGGCGTGATGCCGCTGACCATAGTCCACACTCAAGGCGTAGCAGGTATAGCCTTGCTGGCGCGCCATCGCCAGCACAGTCGCGGAATCCAGTCCGCCAGATAACAACACCACCGCATTTTTCATCTCAATGCCCCGCCGCGTTGTCCCACAAAATCTTATGCAACTGCACTTGCAAGCGCACCGGCAGCCGGTCGCGCAATATCCATTCCGCCAAGTGTGTCGGATTCATCGTTCCATGCACCGGCGAAAAAAGTATCGGGCATTTTTGCGCGAGTTGATATTGCGCGATGATGTTTTTTGCCCAGTGATAATCCGCCTCGTCGCACAGCACAAATTTTATTTCGTCATGCGCGTTGAGCAAGGCTAAATTTTCCCAGCGATTTTTTTGCACCTCGCCCGAACCCGGCGTTTTAATATCAACCACACGCATCACCCGTGCATCCACTTCGCTGATGTCCAACGCGCCACCGGTTTCCAGCGACACCTGGTAGCCGTTGGCGCACAAGGCGTACAACAGTGCCAGACAATTTTTTTGCGCCAGCGGCTCGCCACCGGTGACGGTGACGTACAGCGGCGCGTAGCTGGCGACTTGCTCCAGTATATTTGCGATAGAGCGCGACTCGCCGCCCGTAAAGGCATAAGCGGTATCGCAATAAGTGCAACGCAAAGGACAGCCGGTAAGACGAATAAAAACAGTGGGCAAACCAACTCGGCTCGTCTCGCCTTGCAGAGAATAAAAAATTTCGGTAATGCGCAGTTGCGACACGTTACTGCTGTTACTACCAGCCATTCGACTAGGCGAGTCAATAACACCCGCCAAGTCGCCGGTTATGGCGAAGCCAGCCGATTGCGGGAGCAACTGCGATGCCGTCTCTCCCACGTCTGTGGATTCCATCTTGCCAAGTTGAGATGGCAGTTGCGCGTTGCTAGACAAAGGCATGGAGAATTACTTGGAGGCAGCCAGCAGCCTGCGCGCCTTGTCGGCCGCCGCAGTGTTGGGATATTTGGTAATGACTTGCTTGAGTGTTTTTTGCGCGGCAACGGTCTGTTTGATGTTGGTCTGCGAGATCGCCATATTCAACATGGCATCCGCCGCTTTGGGCGCGCTCGGAAAATCATTCAACAATTTATCGTAAGTCGCGATGGCCGACTTATCATCCTTCAAACCGGACTGCGCGTTCGCCAGCCAATAAAGCGCGTTGGGTACATGCACCGAGTCGGGATATTTTTTCAGGAAATCCTGAAACGCTTTAAGCGCGTTGGCATTGTTGCCCGCTTTAACCCACGCGTAAGCGGCTTCCAGCGCGCGGTTCTCAGGCACGGGATCGGACGGGTCGTTGCTCGTTGTCGCGGCATTTACCACGCCCGTGTCGCCACTTTCAAAACGGCGCAAACGTGTGTCCAAGTCGACATAAAAATCTTTTTCACGCTTCTCGGCATCTTGCAAACCGTGCGCGAGTTCTTCATTTTGTCCGCGCAATTTGCGCAGATCACTTTTCAATTCTTCAAGCTGACCTTGCAGATCCAAAAACGATTGGGTCTGTTGCTTGGCGGTATCTTCCAACGTCAGCACACGCGCTCCCACCTGCTCGACCTGTTTACGTGCCTCGTCGTCCGAGAACAACCCCGCTTGCGCGGGAACGGCAACACACAAGCCCAACAGAATAAAAGCGCGCAGCTTCAACATTGATTACTTAGCGTAGTCCAGATCGGTACGACGATTTTGTGCCCATGCAGCTTCGTCATGACCGGTTGCTTTGGGTTTTTCTTCGCCGTAGCTAACTGATTTCAGTTGACCGGCTTTAGCACCGCCCAGCTCCAGCAATTTTTTCACGCCATCTGCACGACGTTGACCCAGAGCCAAGTTGTACTCGTTGCTGCCACGCTCATCGGCATTGCCTTCCAACTGAACTGAACGATCCGGATGTTGTGCCAAATATTTCGCATGCGCTTCCAACATTGGTTTGTCGGCAGCAGAAACAACATCCACATCAAACGCGTAGTAAACGCTGCGTTTCGCCAAGATGCTGGCTGGATCATTCAATGGATCGACCGCAACTACAACAGGGGCAGCAGCAGCGGGTGCTGCGGCAACAGGTGCGGGAGCAGCAGCCGGAGCAGCAGCCGTTTCAGGTGCTTTTTGGCTGGCACAAGCGGCCAGCAGATTGACCAACACAAGACTGATAACAAGTTTTTTCATGTCTACTCCTTCGTAAAATTAAATTAAAAATGTGAACCCCAAACTGGTTCCCGTGCATCACCACTCTGCGTGAACATACGCTGCTTGACGCGACCGTCACTGGAAACGGTCGCCAATATACCACGACCACGGGCTTCGCTGGCAAACAGGATAAGTTTTCCATTGGGTGCGAAACTCGGTTTTTTTTCCCAGCCGCCGTCGCTGACAATTTGCATTTGCCCGCTTTGAAAATCCTGCGTTGCGATAAAGAACTGTCCGGCGGTGCGATGCGTGAACACAAAACTCTTGCCATCCGCGCTATAGCGCGGCGAATAGTTCGTGCCTTCACCGAAAGTCATGCGCCGTTCCGGTCCGTCCACAACAGGCATACGATAAATTTGCGCGCTGCCGCCGCGATCCGAAGTGAATAACAAATATTGTCCATCCGGTGAAAAATTCGGCTCGGTGTCTATGCCTTCGCTGAAACTGATACGGCGCAGATTACTGCCATCGACATTGACCAAATAGAGTTGCGAACTGCCGTCGCGCGTCAACACGACCGCCAGCTGTTTGCCGTCCGGCGACCAGGCCGGCGCGCTGTTGCTGCCGGGAAAATCGGCGATCAAACGGCGTTGATGACCGAACACAGATTGCACAAACACCGCCGCGTGTCCGGTCTCGAAACTCACATACGCCAACTCGCTCCCATCCGCTGACCATGCCGGAGACATAATTGGTTCGTTCTGATCCAACACTGTCTGCTCGTTGTAGCCATCGCTATCCGCCACCACCAAACGATAGCGTTTGCCATTGCGATTCACATATGCGATGCGGGTGCTGAACACACCTTTGTCACCCGTCAATTTCTCGTAAATCAAATCGGCGATGCGATGTCCGACAGCGCGCACTTGCGTGTCTTTGGCAGACACAATCTCGCCTGCCAACTGGGATTTTTTCAACACATCCAACAAACGGAAAGTCGCGCTAATTTTTCCTTCACGCAACTCCACCGAGCCGATAGACAAAGCCTCCGCGCCCAGCGTCTGCCAGTCGGCATAATTCACCTCTTCCGGTGTGTGCGGCACACGTCCCGCACCATCGACCAGCCGGAATAAACCACTGCGCTGCAAATCGCTCGTCACCACTTCATTGA
>JBAVPP010000112.1:0-1548 GCA_049693175.1 Gallionella sp.
CTGATAACCTTGTGGTAATGCTTCGATGGTGCTGTGTACTTCCGCCATCTTGCAGGCGTGTACGATTTGATCGAAGGTTGTATGAGGATTCGCCATCAGCAGATTGTCATAAATAGTGCTGGATAACCAGCCAGTTGGTTGGTGTTTTTTACAACCTAGTGGAATGGCTAGTTGTTTCATCAGAACAGCATGGTCTCTTGGGGAACAACACCAAAGTAATGACGCAACTCATTGGCAGACAGATAACGGATGTCGTTACCGTCAATCTTGATCGTGCCGCCTGACGGTTGATAAAACTCTTGCAGCAGTTTGGTCAGCAAAATTCTGGGGCAGGTCTTGCCTTAACTCATCGCATCTAGCGCGGGTATTTAGATTCGCAAACAAAATATTCTACGCGCCGAACGCGTCCGTGATTTTTATCAGGTTTGCAGCGTAGGGGAAATTACGGTTGTTGCCAACCTTAGTATCACAAAGGTTGACCAAAGCTCGCTTAACCATTATCTTACGCGGTCTTTTTGGCTTAAATTTTAAGGTGTTTGTGATGGAGTTGACGGGCGCAGAAATCGCTATCCGCTGTTTGCAGGAAGAAGGGGTCGAGTATCTCTTTGGCTATCCGGGCGGGGCTGTACTACATATTTACGACGCACTGTTCCAGCAGGAAAAGGTCAAGCATATCCTTGTGCGTCACGAGCAGGCGGCGATACACGCGGCGGATGGTTACGCGCGCTGTTCCGATAAAGTTGGCGTGGCCTTGGTGACTTCCGGCCCCGGCATTACCAATGCGGTGACGGGTATCGCCACGGCGTATATGGATTCGATTCCGATGGTGGTCATCAGCGGGCAAGTGCCGAGTTACGCGATTGGTGAAGATGCGTTTCAAGAGGTTGATGCGGTCGGTATCACGCGCCCTTGCGTCAAACATAATTTCCTGATCAAAGATGTGAAGGACATTGCGGTCACCATTAAGAAAGCGTTTTATCTGGCGCAATCGGGTCGCCCCGGCCCGGTGCTGGTGGATATTCCCAAAGATATTTCCAATCAAAAAACCGAATTCAATTATCCGAAAGAAGTGAGCATTCGTGCTTACAATCCCGTCGGCAAAGGCGATAGCGCGCAAATAAAACTCGCCGCAAAAATTTTGCTGGAAGCCAAGCGTCCGATGATTTACGCGGGCGGCGGTGTGGTGTTATCCGGCGCGGCGGCACAGTTGACAGACTTGGTGCATTTGCTCGGTTACCCTTGCACCAACACGCTGATGGGCTTGGGCGGATTCCCCGCGACCGACAAACAGTCGGTCGGTATGCCGGGTATGCACGGCACATATGAAGCCAATATGGCGATGCAAAATTGCGATGTGCTGCTGGCGGTGGGCGCGCGCTTTGATGACCGTGTGATCGGAAATGTAAAACATTTTAACCAGGAAAAACGCAAGATCATCCACATCGACATCGATCCTTCCTCTATATCCAAGCGGGTGAAAGTAGATGTGCCGATCGTCGGTGATGTGGCGTATGTGCTGGGCGATTTGCTGGCGGTGTTACACAGCAG